>PLWR01000391.1:0-3794 GCA_003165615.1 Acidobacteriota bacterium
TCACCAGGTGCTCGGTGGGAGCTTCGGCAAACGATTCCGGAAGCCACGTCCAGGTTTCGCTCAAGGTGCCGCACGGCGTATCGATTTGGCGGCGCCGCAGGTTCGCTTCCTTCCCTTCGCGCACCCGGCAATGCTCGGTGATGGCGCGAAAAGGAAAATCGCCTTGCAGGTAATAGCCCACTCCCAGGTCGCGGTGCCAGTCGAGGTAAGCGTCACTGCGCTTGAAGTCCGGCGGCTTTTCGCCCCGGCCGATCAATGCCGTCGCCCAATAATCCAAATCACCGAACCACGGCACCCGGTCGGGCTTCTGCCCGTTCAGGACGGCGAGTACTCTTTCTCGTGGAGTCATTCTCATCCTTATCAAAAGGCCTTATCACCGCAGAGGCGCGGAGGCGCTGAGCGGTGGGGCGGAAAGAGCAAGGCAAAAGGCAAAGTACAAAATGCAAAAGTCAGACACCCCCCGCAAAGCGGGTGGCTTGATGAGTGGGGCCGCCTCAAAGGCGGTCACCCGGTAGTTTAAGCGTCGCGCCGAGGCGCGCCTTGGCTATGCATTCAAAACTGTCCGCCGCTTCCATCCGCTTCTTCCTGTTCGCGGATGTACTGGCGGACTTGTTCCAACTCGAATCCGACGGTGGATACCGCGTATCCACGGGCCCAGAAATGCTCGCCCGCGAAGTTCCGCTCCTTGCCGCACAGTCGGGCTACGGCGATGGCGCTCTTCCCTTTCAGAAATCCGATCACCGACGCGACCGGATGCTTGGGGGGAATCGCGATGCACCTATGCACGTGATCCGGCATCACATGGCCATCCAGAATCTGGCACTCTTTCTGCCGGGCCAACGCGTGGAAGATTTCTCCCAATTGCCGACGCGTCTTTCCAAACAGCACCTTGCGCCGTCGCTTGGGGACGAACACGACATGGTATTTGCAGTCCCATCTTGAATGGGATAGGCTCTGANNCAGTGGCTTACCCTAGAGACAGTTAAAAACCTGCTATTCAAGATTCAATTCTAATGGTCCTCGCTCTCCGCAACTGCACTCCAACCCTTGGTGTGGTGAAAGCTAAGAGAGATTCGTGGGCGCACGTTCTTCACTTTTGCCTTTTGCCTTTTGCACTTTGCCTTTTGCCTTGCTTTTCCCCCTCCGCGCCGCTGCGTCTCGGCGCGAGGAAAAGCCTCAGGCGTAGGTTCCATACTCACGGAACGCCTCGTACATGGCGCGGATATTCGCCAGCGGCAGATCGGGACCGACCTCGCCGCAGGCCACGATGCCACCCTTTGACGACCCGCACGCCTCAAAGGTTCGCTGCACTTCTTCCTTCACTTCCGACGTTGAGCCAAAAGGCATAACCCGTTGACGATCAATATCGGTGCGGAAGGCCACGCGCCCGCGCACGTTTTTGGCAATCCAATCATGCCCCACCACCGGTACCTGGCAATTGATCACCTGCACGCCGATTTCGATCAAATCGCCAAAGATGTCGCGCACCTGCCCGTCGGTATGGTACCAGACGTCCATGCCCTTGGCGCGGACCCGCTTGAACATTTCCGCGTAGCGCGGCTTGAAGATTCGCCGCCACGTTTCCGGCTTGATGATCAGCGAGGTTTGGCTGCCCCAGTCGTCGGCAAGGTGCAGACCATCATATTCGAGGGCGGTCCATTTGTCGATCCAGTCAAGGTGGAAACTCAGCAAGCAATCGAGCAGGCGGTAGAATTCCTTGGACTCGCTGGCGATGTCCATCATGAAGTTTTCCATCCCGCGCAACTGCTGGAGCTGCTCGAAGTAGGTGATCCACGCGCCGCGGGCGTACCAACGATCATCAAAGCCCATCATGTGGCCGCTGTAGAGCCGGCCGGAGGGCGGCCCGGCGTCAAACCCCTTCGGCCACTGGTAATCGTCGTATCGCGACCAGTCGCTGAGGGGCCATTCGACGGGGATGCCGCAAACGCCCATCCACTCGGAAAACCACACCGTGCCAAAGTCGTCGGTGTTTCTGCCCTGCTTGTAAACCGCGGGAAAATCTGCCAGCGGCAGATCCTGCATGTAGTCCCAGCCGAAATCCTCGCGGAATTCGCTAAGGATTTCGTCCAAAGCCTTGCCGTATTTGATCTGCGCGGCGGGAAGAACCGCATGCGAAATGGGAACACGGTCGGGATGATTAAAGTTGATGGCGGATTTAACCCTTTGTCGACTATTCAAATCAAAAACCCCCTTGATGATGGCGTAGGGGCGGTTCGCGAACCGCCCCTACTCGGTGGCAATTGCTGATCGGCGCATATCATACACCCTCTTTTCGTTGACCCCCCATCGGGGGTGAGGGCGGTTCGCGAACCGCCCCTACGAATGTGCGTTGGGCAGGGGGACGCGGCGGTAATCGATGCGGACCTTGGAGATGGCGGGGCCGACCACCTCGATCTGGTTGAGGTCGCGGGTGCCGACTCCCAACTGCTCGGCAAGCTGCAGGGTGCTGTCGCAGGTTTCAAACGGCGCGGTTCCCCGCACCGCCATGGGATCGAACCCCATCAATGCGGCGCCCACGGCATCAGTGGACACGCAGTTGGTTCCGGCGATGAGCAAGCCCGGTTTGACGGGGCGCGAGGTCGGGTAACCCGGCAATTCGCCGCCCGCGATCGATTGAATGCCATCGATGACGGCCAGGTGCACGGGCCGCGCGGCCACCAAATCGGCAACCACGCGCGGCACGCGAGCGCCGGGGTCCTTCGGTTGGTTGGGAACTGCGGGTGGGGCGCTAAGTGGAGGCAGGCGTTTGCCCTCGTGAAAAATTCCCCGCCCGCCCTGCGGAGTCAGCCCCGGTTCGTCCACCGGAGCTTTATCGCCATAGATCGTGCAGGGCGTTATGCCAAAGCAGTTCTTCATGGAGAGGGTAATGCCGGCGGTGGTGTGCTCCTTCAGCTTGGCAAGGGAAACGAAAACGTCGCAGTCTTCATACGAGTGATTCAGGTCGTAACCCTTGTACATCAAGCCGCCGCCCGGAACCATGAAGCGGCTGTATTTCTTGCCGTATCCCAGGTAATTCGTGTTCTCGAATTCCACGCGCGGGGCAGCGCTCGAAAACATCCGCGGTTCCCAGTTGGCCGCCAGCATGAACTCCGGGAGCGGATCCATGTTGCCGGTAAGGCTTTCGAGCAGACGAATGCGGTAGGCGCCGGCTTGGGAAAGGAGGTGAATGGTCGCCCCCACTACCGCAGGATGCACCCAGTGGGTTAATTCCGGCGGAGCATAGTGCAACCGGTTGTCACTGGTTCCGGTCATGTTGAGTTTGATGGCCACCGTCTTGCCGCGTACCAATCCTTCCAAGCCCCCGATTTGGTCAAACATCTTGGCCAGCGTCCCCGTCACATCGGCATCATACGTGGGGCATTGCGCAATCGCCACGCGGCCGCTGGTCAGCGGCCGTGCCAGGGACAGCACGGGACGCGCCATCCACAACCCCGCCGTGGCTCCCACCGCGCCCAGGAATGTTCTGCGAGAAATACAGGTGGTCATCATAACTTTTTCCCTTCGCAATCGGGTCCCCAGGCCTGAGGCGGGGTGAACAAATCAAATCCCCCAGTCACGCCATCTACTGAGCGCTGCGAAATTGAGTNNNCTGTATTATGCAGCGCTCAGTAGGGCCCAGGGCAGGGCGAAAGAGCTGCGCGCCCTTCGCACGAAAATCGAACCTCTCCTGCGCCATCCAGCCAAGCCCCAATTCATATTATCCCACAATTGCCCTTCGAACTCTATTTCTGGACTGGGTGGTCAGGGCTCCGTCAAAGTCCGATGGTTTGAGA
>PLWR01000391.1:3822-10815 GCA_003165615.1 Acidobacteriota bacterium
GTCCCGCATCAGGGACTTTGACGGAACCCTGACTGGGTGGTGGTGTCATTTGGAATGGGGTCCCTTTCGGAACACCGGTCATTCCCGCGAAGGCGGGAATCCACTCCGTCGGCGGCGCATTTCCAGTGGCTGGGGGAGTAGATTCCGCCTTCGCGGGAATGACGGCGCACGGGATCACGCAATCTCCCCATGACCCGATGAACCGATGATCCGATGGCCCGATCTTCAAACCTGCACCTTGGGCGGTTTCGAGGTGGGGCTCAAGTCTTGGCCCGAAATTGCCGATAGGGCGTTTGTATGGGCAATGGGGTAACCATCATGCCCAAATGGCACGGTGCGCCCGATGCCGGCCCATCCCGCAACGCGAGCGCGGGTATGCGCCCGTCACGGTTAGGGACGAGAGAATGGACACGGAGCGAATTTTCCACAAGTTTCCCATCCGCGTTGCCGCCTTCGGCGGGAGCGCCGGTAATTTTTCGGAAGAGACCTATACCGTCGAGGTCAACAGGGCCGGAGCTCGCATCGCCCTCCAGCATCGCGTCGCGCCGGATGACACGCTTCGAATTGTCAACCTGGGGAACTTGCGCGAAGCCGATTTCCGCGTCATTCGACAAAACCGTCTGGCGGCCGAAGGGCCTGGAGATTTGGACGTGGAATGTCTGGAGGCGGACCGCAACCTTTGGGACCTTCAGTTTGCTTTGCCTCTCGAAACCCACAAAAAGCCGGCAGGAGCCTTGCTGAAATGCGGGGATTGTGGCGCGCAGAGTTTCTGCGCGCTGCGCGACTGGGAGCTCGAGATTCTCGCCTCGGGACCTTTGCAGCGGTTTTGCCCGAGGTGCGGCGGGCCCACCAGTTGGCGGCACGTCGGCGTTAATTCCCCCGCAGCCGAGGCGCCTTCGCTCGAAACGCCCGCCAACTCACCGGCACCGATTGTAGAACTGCCGCCGGAGGCATGGATCAGCAAGCGCGCCCACAAGCGGCTCGCCTTAAAAATGCCCATTCTGGTTCGCGATCAAAAGGGCAGGCAACAGCTCACCAAAACTCAGGACGTTTCCAAAGCCGGGGTGGCCGTCTGCCTGGGATTGAGATTAGAGGTTGGAGATATCGTCACGGTTTCTTGTCCTCATACCGAAGATGGGCACAAGTTGGAGCAAAAAGCCGTAGTCCGAAACCGCAAAACATTCTTTGCGGGAGAGAGTTGGATTTATGGCCTGCGCTACGTCGTGGGGCCTTCGTGACCCATCGAGCCACCAAGGCGTTGTTCAAAATCACATCCAAATTACGATGTCCGGAAGTTTCGCGCCCGGTCCACCTGTTTCCTCCCGCCTACTTTGATCTCTGCCGGTTTTTCAGATAGGGATCAGGCCTCAGCCAGTTACCCTCGAGAGCCAGATAGAACTGGTTTGCCGCGACTTTGCTATATCGATCGACCTGACCGCTTGGCCAGTGGATCTCAATATCTGTCTCCTTTGAGTCTGCCAGCCCGATGTGCACGCGCAGATCGTTGCTGGACAGGAAGCTGCCGCTGCCTCGGACTTCAAAATTTTGCTTCACTCCCCCGGCGGTGCTGATGATGCGGGCCCCGAATCCCGCGCGGTTGCTCTTCACTCCCTCCGTGCGAATAGTGATCCAGTTTCGGCCCGGGACACCGTTGTTCCGCCACAGCGTGGGGATGTCATTTTTGTTTATGACCAGCACATCCATGTTCCCATCGTTGTTAAAATCGGCAAAGGCGGTTCCCCGGCCAACCTTGTTGGGGATGGCATAAATTCCCGAGGCTTTGGAGACATCCACGAATTTCTTCCCCTTGATATTCTTCAGGACGTAGTTGGGCTCGGCATAGGTGTCTTCAGGATATACTTTTTCAACCTGCTCCGAAGTGTGGCCATTGGTAACCCAGAGATCCAGCCAGCCATCGTTGTCAAAATCCAGCAGTCCCATTCCCCAGGTGCTGTAGTTGTAGGCAAGCCCGCCGATGCCATAATCCTCCGTTTCATCCACAAAGAAGTTGTCGCCCTGATTGATGTAAATCGCCTTAAGCTGTTGGATGAAAGTGCCGATCACGATGTCCTGGAGGCCGTCGTGGTTGATATCGCCCACCCACACTCCCATCGTCCCCTGGGTATTCCCAAATCCGCTCAGGGCCGTGCCGGAAGCCAGGCTGTAATCCGTAAAATGCCCTTTGCCGTCGTTAATGTAGTAGAAATTTGATCCCGCATCGCAGACGACGTACATGTCCTGAATCCCGCGGTTGGTAAAATCCGAGAACACCACGCCGAATCCCTTACCCGGATGTTCGCGAATGATTCCCGCCGACTGGCTGACATCGGTAAAAGTGCCATCGCCGTTGTTATGATAGAGCTGGTGCTGGCGGGCGGGATATTCATCGGGCGGGCAGGCGATGGGGACGTCCTTCATCGTGCAAGGATGGACGCCGCTCGCCGCTGGCAGCATGTCGTAGGCGAATTTTACAAAGGTGGTGACATACAGGTCCACGTATCCGTCATTATCGATGTCGCCGAAGGCCGCGCCCATGCTCCATTTGGGAGGGTTCAAGGTAGGCCCCGCCACGCCCGCCGCCGCGGTTACGTCGGTGAAAGTCCCATCGCCGTTGTTGCGGTAGAGGATGTTGGGCCCGTAGTTGGTAACGTACAAGTCCAGGTATCCATCGTTATTGTAGTCCCCCACGGCGCAGCCCGTGTGCCATCCGGAAGCCCCCAAATGCGCCTTGGCGGTTACATCCGTGAAGGTCTCATCGCCGTTGTTATGAAACAAGTAGTCGTGGGGAGGGTGCCCTTCTCTCTCGTCCTTGCGGGAAGATCCATTCACCAGATAGATGTCCTGGTAGCCGTCATTGTCGTAGTCAAAAAAACAGGCGCCTCCGGCCTTGACGTCGATCAGGTACTCGCTCACCATATCGCCAATTGTTATCTTGCGGGCGATCCCGGCTTTCTGCGTGACGTCCGTGAAGGTGGTAAACTCCGGCTGCTTGTTTTCCGGGGCAGGTCCTGCATAAGAGGTTACAAAAACAAGTGCTAAAAAAAGAAGACCCAGGAAACCCAAAAGCTTTAAGGAACCTCTGACCATGTCATCCTTCCGGCACTCCCGCGACCTGCTCCGGTCTCCCTGCACGGCGCATAGGGGACTTCCGCGCGCACAAGGAATCCTACATGCCAAGCCATTATCTTAATGGAACCTTTCCGCCCGGTCGAATGGATTTAAAACTCCAGGGGGCCACGGGCCGACAGCTACCAAGCCGGTCGTCCAGGGGTCTGCCACGGCAATATCATCTAACCAGCGCCGTCGCGCCCATTCGGTGGTTCGGCCGTTTTACGTCCAAGTGATTGGGTCGTTTTCGGATGTCCTTTCGTCCGTGCAGAATCTCGAATTAACCCAGACCAATCATCCATAAGCACTTTTTCGGCTGGCGCCCAAGTCAGAATATTGTTCGATCAGGAGAAACTTTGTCTTGCTGGCGGTCTCTCTAATCCGTAATATGTCGTCAGTGGTTTCCTATGTCCCTGAAAAAGTTCTTGGCTGAAAGTACCCCCGGCACCCTGAGCGAGATCGGTTTTTACACTCCGCTGGCAACGCAAGTGTTTGGCGCGCTGCTAGGTTATCCCCCCTCACAACGAATCATAAACAAATCGGGAAAACATGGAGTCCCAGACATCCGCCTCAACTCCCAGGAGGATGGGTCGGAATGGGCTGTGGTCGAGGCGAAGATTGAAGATCGGGCGATTCGGGACGTTGGCGAGAGAGCGAAAATATGGCGCGATCAAATCCTTGAGCACGGCTATATCGGCCCTGAAACTTTTTACGTCGTTCTCTGTGCCCCGCGCACGTTCTACGTTTGCGACCTCGACGGGCAGCTTCTTGAGACCCTCCACATTGAACCGGATCATTTAACCGACCCGAGAACCGGAGACCAATTCCCGCTCACGGATGCGGCGTTCCGCGAGCGGATGCACATCATCAGTTACGCAGCCTCGCTTGAGCGGCGGCAGTTTGAAGCGTTCCGTGAAGGCAAGCTGAAGAGCGGTCACATCCCGCTGACCGCTGGCACCCTTGACCAACTGCAATCGGTATTCTCATCGGCGATTGAGAGGCTGAGGCCGTATTGCCGGTCGCATTTCCGCCAGCTCCAGGACGAGTACGAGCGGGCCAAATCCGAGGTCGCCGAAGTTGACCGCCGACTCGACATCATTGGTTCCGTTGACGTGAAGATCCGTCAAAAGCTTTTGTATCAGCGCTTGACGATCCGCGCCAAACACCGCTTGGCCTTTCAGTTGTTCGAAGACGACTACAACCGTTTCAAGCACGATCAGACCTATGCGGGCACTCAGCAGGAAGAGCACTTTGAGGACATTTTTTGCACCAATACGGCCTACGTGGCCCTCAGCCGTCTGATCTTCGTTCGGATTTGTGAAGATGTCGGGCTTACCACGCGGAAAATCTCGAATTCCGGCGTCGCCGTTTGGCGCGAATTTGTTCAAAACATCAAAGGAAACTATCAGGACCTCCTTGACGTAGCCTTCAAGGACGTGGCCAGCGTCTGCCCCGGCCTGTTCGAACCCACGATTTTTGATTGTATTGGGCAGGGTAACAGTGTGCTGGACGATATTCTGGAGAGGATTCTCTTTTGCCTGAATGCTTTCAGCTTTCGTGACATTGGCCGATACGAGTTGGGCTTAATGTGCCAGTATTTCCGTCCTCGCATCGAATAGCAGGTTGCGGGTGTACTATAGCCGCCGCCGATGCTAGTGCCCTTCAGTAAGTTAACAACAAACGGTCGGTTACAACCTCATCACTTAGATTCTTTCCGTTCATCTGAAAGCGCTTCAGCATTGAGCGACCACAACTGATCGACACCTCGCGCTCAAATAGGCCCCTGGGAATGGGCAGCTCCACATTGTGCTTGCCCGAACGCTTGGTGCCGTCAATACTGAGTGCGACAAAAACGGAGCGCCTCTTGCAGTTGGCGATCGCGTCAAATAGTTTGGGAAGGCTGAAGGATTGTGCTCCGTAAAGAATCGCTTGCGTGTCACTATACGGCGGGTCGCAATAGACTAAATCGCCGGGCGCGGCCATCTGCAGCGCGTCTGCATAATCCATCAACTTGAACGTAGTTCCACGGAGCCGCCGTGCCCATTCATCTGCTCGCTTACCGAAGCTGGTTGGGTGAATCGGTCTGTGAATGCCGCATGGCGTTGACATGTATCCGTCGGCCTGCCGGAAGCGAACGACTCCGCCGTAACAAGATCGACAGAGGAATAACAGGTCAGCGCCGTTGGGCGCTGAATTGAACGAAGCTTTTATCTTCTCGTACTCCTCGACATGGTCGCCGTTACTGCAAAGCTTCCAACGCTCTTCGTACCATCGTTTGAGGAGCGAGGGACTGTTCGACAGCGTTTGCCATATCTCGATGAGCGGCGCGAACGAATCGGATGCGAATGCATGCTCAGGTGCCAAGGTCCCTAGCACCCCACCACTGCCTATGAAGGGTTCGAAATAATTTGCGAATTCCAACGGGAAATAGGACACAATCTCGGGTGCGAATCGCTGCTTATTCCCAATCCACTTCAGCAACCCCTTTGTAAAGGGTATCACCTGCCTAGTTCCGATGTCCGCGAAAGCAAGCTGTTGCATGTATGTTTGGACCTCAATTCACTTAATTCCTTAGTACCTAGTACCATATCCCAATTTGGGATGTGAGTCAAGCCTCGGGTATCATGCTCCACCGATGCTCAGAGAACAAACCATTGAAGAGACCCTACGAGCGCTCCTGATCTCTTTGCGTTCAGAAGCTGGCCTCCGCCAGACTGACCTTGCTGAACGATTGGGAAGACCGCAGTCATTCGTCAGCAAGTATGAAAACGGCGAACGTCGGCTCGATCTTTCTGAAATTTACAGCATCTGCAAGGCGCTCAACATTTCTTTCGTCACTTTTGCAGAACGGCTTGAGAGAACTTTGAAATGAAACCCAACGAAGAATTCTTGAATCAGGACAAGAGTTTTTGGGCTTTCGTCCGAACTATTAGTGAAGAGGTTGGATATACCGTCCATGGAGAGGACAAGATCAAAGTCCCAACTCTAGTGGAGGCCGCCGATGCGTTAATGTCGCTTAAGCTGGACGCATCTTCCATACGTGAGCATGATCGGCCAACCGAGCTTGGCAGAAAATTGCTTGACTATCTCGCCTATCGAGCAGCCGCGATTGGTGACATAAGGGACCACCTCTTGAATGCTACTGAAGCCGAACAGATGTTCAAGGAGGTGAAACGACGGTGTTCCCACGTATGTCATCTGCCCATGAACAAGCAGAAGGGCGAGAAGAAAACTCACGCTTATCTCACTTGTGTTGTAACGATGCTCCTGGAAGAAACCCTCGAAGGCCTGACCCCATTGAAGACTCTGCCTGTTCCCGAGGCTGATGCTTCTGAAGCGCGGAAGAATTGGCTCGAGCGAAGGCAAGTCGACGAGGTGCTACGACCCAAGAAATACGTCGACAAACTCATCGTGGATGGCCAAATCAGAAATGGGCGTCGCGATCGGAGAAGCGTGTTCCATCCGGGTGATGTTCAGCGACTCTTGCCTCACTGCGACTACGATCCACGGACGCTTACCACAGTCACGGTGGCAGGGCGTCCCCTACGCACTCTGGCGCGTCGTGTTGACGGTGCGTACCCTAGGCCGGTGAATCCAATCGCCATCTGGGAAATCAAAGAGTATTACCACACAACCACTTTCGGCAGTCGCGTTGCGGATGGCATCTACGAAACACTGCTGGATGGCGCCGAACTTGAGGACCTTCTCCTAGAAGGACACAAGGTGCGCCACTACCTGTTTGTGGACGGCTACCGGACTTGGTGGGAGGATGGCAAGTCGTACCTCTGCCGCATCGTCGATTCGATGCACAGTGTCCTTTCGGTAAGCCGGCCTAACAGGACCTTGGGGCAGATTAGGTTATGGGGGGTATGTATTTCACTCCGG
>PLWR01000450.1:0-265 GCA_003165615.1 Acidobacteriota bacterium
GCGGCTCGCGCAGCGTCACCTGCTCCCCCTCGCCAATCGAGTTGCACGCGTAAGATTGCAGCAGCTCGCCCACGCTGCCGTGGGATTGCACGCGTGAGAGCAGGTTGTTCTGCTCGCACCATTCCCGCAGCGGGATGAAGAAATGATCCATCATCAGTTGCGACTGCACGTTATTGAAGTCGTGCCGCACATGGGGAGTCTTCTCCCCCACGTCGTACCACAGCGCCGGCAGGTGGGCCGTAAGGTCATAGCCCTTGCGCTGTTT
>PLWR01000450.1:272-2164 GCA_003165615.1 Acidobacteriota bacterium
TTCTTCAGCGCGCCGCCCACCACCTCAATGTGCTTGTCCAGGGCCTGGCGCGAGAAGTGGTCAAGGATGAAGCCTTCATCCCCCAGCGACGCCACCCGCACCGCCTGTCGCGTGGGCGCCTGCTTGCAGGCGATAATCTTCCAGCGCCCGTCGGGAACCTCCCAGCCCACCGCCTGCCGGGCCACGGCCCAGTAGTGCGGATCGGTGTAACGCAGGTAGGGGCGCAGGTCCACAATGCTGGTGGGATCAAGAACTTCGTCGGACCCTTGACTGCGCGCGGCAAACAGGCCAATCAACTTTTCGTTCTCACCCACATCACCCGGAATCCTCACGCCGTAGCGGTCCGGCCCGATCACTTCGGCCACGCTGCGCACAATGCACTTGGAAGCAAGCTCAGGGGTAATCCACGGCCCGCCATACGGCCACCCGGTGCCCAGCATGAAGTCAATGCGCATGCCCAGTTGCTTGGCTTTCTGCACCGTGAACTTCACCATCTCCGCCCAGCGGTCGGAGAGGAAAGCGAAATTCCCTTCCAGCTCGAGCGGGCACATCCAATTCAGCTCCACTCCCGCCAAACCCTGCTTATGCATCTGTTCGAGCTCATAGGTCACGCCCTCCTCCGTGGCCTGCGGGCCGAACCACCACCAGCGGGTCCAGTTCTGGTTGTCGATGGGCGGGTGTTCGAAGGCCTGCCGAAGGGTGTCATACCCGGCTGCGGACGTGCCCGCTGGCAAGGGGGGAATGCCGGCAAAAAGAAGCTCCGGGGGCATTGAGCCGTAAGCCAAGGCCGCACCCGCGGCGCCAAGCGATGTTTTGAGAAAATTTCTGCGACGCATGAATGTTCTCACCTGAAATGGGATTTAAAATTTCGCTCGCCTGGTTCGGGCGGAAATGGTGCGGCGGGGATGGAGAAGAATCATGCGGGTCAGTGAGGGCATGAAACCGTAAACGCTTGGCTCGTATGGACAATAATTGCGACGAACTCAACATCCCCGCGCAAATGGCTTCCCGAAACAAGCGCGCTCATGGTACCTACCCCGGAGAAAACATGCAATGGTTTGTCGCAGTCCACTCCTGGCACTCCTTCAGATTTTCGCCGCACGCAGGATGTGCCCGCCCTTGTCAGGGAGATTGATCGCCCGGTTGGGAAAGTAGCGGGCAGCTATCTCGCGCGGCCCGAGATCTTCAACTTCTGTGAAGCCGAGGGCCAGCAGTTTGGTGCGGAGAGCTTTGGCCTCAAAGTGGGTCAGGAAAGCCTCGCCAATCTGAGCGACTTTCGCCGCACGCTGTTCATGTGCCGCGCGCAATTCCGGCGGCAACGTATCTGGAGGATCGCTGTAATCGAACACCACGTGTGCGCTATGGGGTAGATTCGCGATGAAGCCCAGAGTGGACCAAACGGCTTCCTCGGTCAGGTAAGGCACCACGCCCAGCCAGGTGAAAAATGTCCGCTGCGACGAATCAAAACCCGCAGCCGCCAACCCCTGACCCAACGTCTGGTGCTCGAAATCAATGGGAGCAAAGGTTAGCCACTCCGGTATGGCGATGGCGGCCTCGGCCAGAAGATGACGTTTCCAGTGCTGCGTAGCGGGATGGTCAACTTCAAAGATTCGCAGCCGGTCCCCCCAAGTGGTGCGATAGGCGTAAGTATCCAGTCCTGCTCCAAGCACGACAAGCTGACGAACGCCCTTCTCAACTGCGGCCGCCAAAGCATCCTCCGCAAAGCGCGTCCTGATGGCGATGAAGATTCGGAACCCGCGCCGGGATGGATTCTGCTCAGCATCGCGCACGGCAGCCTTGGCGTGCTGGCCCATGATGCGCAGGGCCAATGGGTCAGTGAAGATGTTGCCCTGCTCCAGCACCTGGTGGGCGGCGCGGTGGGCGGCGGCGCC
>PLWR01000450.1:2253-2858 GCA_003165615.1 Acidobacteriota bacterium
GCAGATCACCCGAAGTCTGGTCAGAATAAGTAAAGACGTCCGTTGTCCGTTGTCCATTGCAACAAATAGGACCGCAGGCGCATGGTGGTAGCGTTCCGACGAGAAGTAAACACAGTGGTTGAGGACTGCTTCTTAACAAATTGGTGCAACAGACTACGGACCAAGGACAACGGACGGCAAGTCCTAGATCCTAAATCCTGATTTCCCCTTCCCATGTCTTACCAAGTCATCGCCCGCAAATACCGACCCCAAACTTTCGATGACGTGGTGGGCCAGCACCTGGTGACCGACACCCTCAAGAATGCCATTCTGACGGATCGCGTCGCCCACGGATATATCTTCTCCGGGGCGCGGGGCGTGGGAAAGACCACCACCGCGCGCATCCTGGCCAAGGCGCTCAATTGCTTTGGCGGGCCCACGGTTACGCCTGACGGGACGTGCCCATCGTGCCTGGAAATTACGGCCGGGAATTCCGTGGACGTCCAGGAAATTGACGCCGCCTCCAACCGTGGCATTGACGAAATCCGTGAGCTGCGCGAATCGGTGCGCTACCTGCCGGCGCGCGATCGCTACAAGATTTTCCTCATTGACGAAGCGCACATGCT
>PLWR01000048.1 GCA_003165615.1 Acidobacteriota bacterium
TGTAACATGTTACATGGTACTAGTTTCATTATCAGCCGAAGACGATGCCCTGGGCGAGGGGGAGTTCCTTCGAGAAGTTGATGGTGGCGGTCTGGCGGCGCATGTAGGCCTTCCAGGCATCGCTGCCGCTCTCGCGGCCGCCGCCGGTCTTCTTCTCGCCGCCAAAGGCGCCGCCGATCTCGGCGCCGCTGGTGCCGATGTTCACATTGGCGATGCCACAATCGCTGCCGCGTGCAGTGCAAGTGTCATTTGGAAAGGATGACATTTGTTCTTGTTCGGCTGGTGAGTGGCGGTCGCCTGTGGGAGAACGCTGGAGAAAAGAGAGGGGAAGGTCAGGGCCAAGCCAGAAGCAAGCCAGGTGATCGCCACATGCTCTCTATTGGTCCTCTATTATTCNNTTGGTCCTCTATTGTTCCTCTATTGGTCCTCTATTGGTCCTCTACTTCTTGCCTGTTTTCCCGAGCCCTTCCAGGGTGCCCCTCCGCTACCCGAACGGCATGGTGATGCGTGGGCCTGAGGCTCGGAATCCCGCTTGCCGGCGGAAACGAAGTGGATTAGAATACTGCGAGATGAAAGCAGTAGACGCTCTCCAGGCGCCCGTGCGCGGGGCGGAGGTTTGGCCGTTGTCGGTCGAAGCTTACCACGCTCTGGGGGAAGCTGGGTTGATTCCCGAGCGCACCGAGCTGCTCTATGGATTCGTCTATCACAAGATGCCCAAGTCTCCTCTCCACAGTTTCCTGGTGCTGTTGTTGTACGACCTTCTTCACAGCGTCGTGCCTGTCGGGTTCATGGTGCGCCCCGAGCAACCGATCACGTGCGCGGATTCCGAACCTGAACCCGACTTGGCTGTGGTGCGTGGGCAGATTGGCGATTTCCGGTTGTCGCATCCCTGCACCGCCGAACTGGTGATTGAAGTATGCGTGACCAGCGCGGAGTATGACCGCTCCAAGCTGCGGGCCTACGCCAGCGCCGGCGTGAAGGAATGTTGGCTGGTGCTGGGGCGGGAGAAGCAGATCGAGGTGCACCGCCAGCCGGGCGAGGGTCAGTTCGCCGAGCACACGCTCCACGGCCCTGGCGGGCGGTTGACCAGTACCACCATCCCAAGCTTCACCGTGGATTTGAGCAAGCTCTTGGAGCCTGTCTGAAGCTCCGCCTGCCAAAGCGGCCCGGGCTTAGCCGTGTCTATTCAGCCGGGGCGCGGGGAAAGGAACCGCAGAGGCGCGAAGAGCGCAGAGAAAAGTCGGAGGGAGAGGCGGCGCAAGCCAATCACTTTTCGGAGAAAACAGCCACCCAACGCCAGCGCCGGGGGCACTTTCGGCAGGAAGTGGCAAGGAAGCGGAGTTGGGTGAGGATCAACACCAAGCTGAACTGCCACCGCCTACAGACGGGGCGGCGGATGTCGGCTTCGGCCTTTCAGTCCTCGGCGTAGCAACATAAAAGCGCCGACTCCTCCCAGAGGCATCCAGACGGGTGCCAGCACGTCAATGGCCCGGCCCCCAACCGGGCATACCCATTCGCCGAAGTGAATGTTTGTCCAGTGTTGCGACTTCGGATTACCGGTAGGGTAAAACTCGACTATCCCGTAACGCCCGAATCCAATGTGAAACGTCCAGTCGTGAGCGACATCCATGTCCTGCGCGCTGGCTGTGAATGCCATGATGAGTGCCGCGAGGCAAGCGAGGCGAAGTTTTGTGGTCGTTCGTGGCATAGGTTCCAACGAACCAGATCACCGATGGCGGCCCCCCCGTGATCGGCGAATTGGCAGGCGGCGTCGTGGGGTCGCCATTCGGGGGAGCGCCTTGTTCGGCCTACCGAATGTAACCATAAGCCGCATATTGAAAGCGATAGAAGGTGCCAGTGCCACGATAACCAGGCGCAGTGAAGCCGTCGCTTCCTGAATCCCGTGCGCGAATTGCACCAACGCCGTTCGACGAGACCTCGGTGCGCTGCAAGACGCCGGAAACCAGCAATCGCTTTCCATGCAACTGCTCAAGACCCCATAAATCCACGCCCTGTATCTGTGGGACACGGGTCTCACTTACAGTGCCCTCCAATTCGACACGCCTGCCAACGAATGGCTCCAATTGAGCCCCGGCTTCAATGTGAATCGGCTTCTCGCCCAATGACGCCATCTGGGCGGGTGGGATGTGGAGAACCGCTCGCTGGCTCTCCCTGTGCTTGCATCCCGAAAAGCAGGATGCGAACACCAAAGTGAGAATTAGAATTCTCATACCCATACTATACGCCGAACGATCTCCCTCAGCCACAGCCGCCGGGGAACCAAGCCCCGCCGAAGCCAAGGAGCAGCGAACTTCCCCCAGCCACCGAAAACAGAAGGGACGGCGGCTGTTGGCTGCGGGGAGCGGGTTGGGCATTGTTTTCAATCACCGATGCTCCATTCTAAATATGGCCTGGAAATCTTGCTGATGGTGTCGGTGGGGCGCTCCTCCAGTGGCTTCTGCTTCGACTCGGAAGGAGTAAACTCAACATCAACCTTGATATAAGGGCAGCGGCGATGAGCAAACGTGCGGCGCGTGGCTGTCGAGATACCACCCTCGGTGGTGAAAACCTTCAACAGTTCCGCGCGGGTTGTTCCGGGATTAACCTTCTTACACTCGGTGAGGATATCCGCAACCTGCTTCGTCAGCTCTTTGTCAGGCCCGCTGCCAGCCCTGGACGAACCGGTAAGACAGCACGCGAGAAGAATACCCAGCAAGGAAACAAGAAATGTTTTCATATCCCATCTGACGGCAAAATAGCAAAAATGCTCCAGGACGCCCAACTATTTGTTTAGAAAGAAAGATTTCGGCCTAAGTGCGTATTGGCCGACAAACGCGGAATCAATTGCTGGTTTCATTATCAGCCGAACACGATGCCTTGGGCGAGAGGGAGTTCCTTCGAGTAGTTGATGGTGGCGGTCTGGCGGCG
>PLWR01000172.1 GCA_003165615.1 Acidobacteriota bacterium
GCCTTTCCGCATAGCAAGCGGCGAAGCCGCAGGTTGCCATTCAATGGCCTGACCGTAATTTGGACACGACATGACCACGCCCGCTTTGCGGGCTTTCGGGCGCTCATGGCATCAAGTTAGCGCTTATGGGCCTCCTGCCTGCCCTCTTCCAGGTCCCTCACGCAACGATTGGCGTTGACACCGCAAGGGTGCCCACGAGGAGTACCCCTGCGACCCTGTCCTCACGCCGCACGCATTGCCTTCAGGCAGTTGGGGCAGGTGTCCTCGGTGGCTTTGACTGGCCTGCCGCGGGCGGGGCAGCGCAAAGTGGCTGCCGCAGGCTGGGGGCGTGCGCGGTCGGGGAAAGGCAGCACCGTGGCCGAAGTTGCCTGCTCCATGGCGGGCGCAAGTTCCACGCGTCGCGAGTATCCCGTCACCACTGACGTGAGCCCTACTGCCGCAAGCACCACACCGAAAACCAGGAGCAGAAATGAAAACGCCAGCGAGCCAAACTCGATCGTCCCAAAACGAATGTCGCGCGGGTCGCGGGGATTGTAACGAATGGGGTGATGCGTCCCCTGCGCGCACAATCGAACCAGCTTCGCGGCGGCCTGATCGATACTGTCGGCAGTGTAAACCGAGGGGCCTCGATGGTATAAGGCCTGCCGCCCACCGTATAGCGAAATTCAATTCTCGGTGTATAGCGGTGAAACGGCATTCCACCCTTGGCGTAGGGAACCTCCAACGTTTCCTGCACGTCGCCGCGCACCACCACGCCATCGGTGCTCGGCAAAATTGCCCTCCAACCTTCCGCTACGAACCTCCGCGCCTCGGCGTCTCCGCGGTTGAGGCTCAGGATGTTTTCCAAATCCCTAACCCCGAAACCCGAGTCCTTAATCCCGTGTCCCGTCTCCCGTATCCCGCGCCGCGACAGCCACCCACGCTCGTAGCACTTCTGTCACGGTCCAGGCTTGGGCAAAGCAGCAGAAGCGCACATGTCGTATTCCAACAATCAGGTTGCTTGTGGTTTGGGGCCCTCAGGAGATTTACTCACCCCAAGCGTGGCGAGATGGAAGTGCGATGCTTCCGAAGCCAACTCAAATCTCCTGCCAGCTCTCAGTGGCATTTCAGCATATCGAAACTCGCTTGCCTGTCAAGCGCCATGGGCATTCTGGGACGGATTGCACCTCTCGACACCTTGCTCCCGCCGTCATTATCTTTTTACTGGTGGCGCGAACCGCTGGGGCGGCGTATGATGGGAATATCAGCGATCCAGCGTCTGAATCATCAAACCGCCCAACAAAGAGGAGTGAGGATGGATAGGAAGTATAAACAGCGGGGGTATCAGGACTCAGGGGGGAGTAGCCGCGAACGCACTGAGCATCAACCCGCCAAACGACCCGAAAGTTTTGGCCCGAAAACACCGAACATGCCGGGCAAACGCGAAGTGGTGAGATGCGCCTCGTGCGCAACCCTGTTGCCGGCAGGGATCGATTTCACCGCGAAGTGTCCGCGCTGCAATGCCGAATTGCACAGTTGCAAGCAGTGCTCGTTTTTTGATACCGGGAGCCGATTCGAATGCACCCAGCCCGTCAGCGCCCGCATTCCCAAAAAGGAAGCCGGCAACCAGTGCAACTTCTACTCGCAGCGAACCACCGTCGAACGGGAGACTTCTTCCACCAGACCGTTGGATGCTCGCCAAGCTTTCGAAAANNCGAAAACCTTTTCCGAAAGTAAAAGAGTCCGTTGCTGCCCGGATGAGTTGGCCACGAGTCCGCCCAGAGCTGTTGGGTGTTGCCGGATATCGGGCAAAATGTCGATAAGTCTTTTGTAATGAACAATTTGTCGCCATCCGTTTGACCCCCATTTTTAGCCTTTCGATGCGATATTTGCCCCTTATAAGGGTTTGTCGTTTCTATTCCGCCATTACAATGCTCTAATCCACCTTCGGAACGCTTGTGCCTTACTCGGGAGCGTCCCTCGCCATTCCTTAGTATCTGCGAGGCCGCACCTTGCGCTCCCCAAATTCATCTGCCTTCCTCTGGAGGAAATGTGGCAACTCTTACGATCGCTCCGCCCACCAAAACTCGCCGCCAAAGCGACTTTGAAATCATCCAACCCAAGACCACTTTCACGGGTTCACCGATCGAGCCGCTGGAGAAAGGTTTGCCGAAGACAACGCAATCCATCTGCCCGGAATGTCTTCAGGTGATTGAGGCGCGGCTGTTCGAAGAGGACGGCGCGGTCTACATGGAAAAGACCTGCTTTGAGCACGGCGAGTTTCGCGACAAGATTTATTCCGACGCGCGCCTGTACCTCAAGATGGAGCAGTGGGAATTCGGCGACAATCGCGGCCTCGAGAATCCGGCCATCCAGGATGCCACGCGCTGTCCGGACGATTGTGGTATGTGCTCCATGCACACCTCACACACGGTTCTTTCCAACGTGGACCTGACCAATCGCTGCAACCTGACGTGTCCGGTCTGTTTTGCCAACGCCAACGCGGCCGGGTATCTCTATGAGCCTTCCTTTGAGCAGATCACCGGAATGCTGGAAGGCCTGCGCGCGCAGCGGCCCGTGCCCAACCGCGTGGTGCAATTCTCCGGTGGTGAGCCCACGCTCTACCCGCGCTTTATGGATGTATTGCGCAAGGCCACGGAACTCGGCTTCACCCACATTCAGGCGGCCACCAACGGCATCTGCTTCGCCGATCTCGAGTTCGCGCAAGCCGCCAAAGAAGCGGGCCTGCACACTCTCTACCTGCAATTCGACGGGCTCAATGACGACATTTATTTGCGCACACGCGGCCAGCGCCTGATGGAAACCAAGCTTGCCGCCATTGAGAACTGCCGCCAGGCGGGCCTGAAGATTGTCTTTGTCCCCACCATCGTCAAGGGCGTGAATGACCATCAACTGGGAGACATGATTCGCTTCGCCATTGACAACATCGATTGCGTCAGCGGCTTCAGCTTCCAGCCCGTGGCTTTTACCGGACGCATCAATCGCCGCGACCTCGAAGCCAAGCGTTTCACCCAATCTGATCTGGCGCACTGCATCTCCGACCAGACCGGCATGACGGATAAATATAACGATTGGTTCCCGCTGGCCTGTACGTCACCATTTTCGAAATTGCTTTCCGCGTTGCAAAATCATCAGCGGCCGAACCTGACTTCGCACCCGCATTGCGCCATGGGAACTTATCTCTACGTCGATCCCGTCTCGAAGAAGGCTGTGCCCATCACGCGCTTCTTCGATGTGGGCGCCATGCTGCGCGATATCGACCTGCTGGCACGCAAGGCGGAGGGCGCGCGGGTAAAACTCTTCTCCAAGGTCAGCGCCTGGAATTCCCTGCGCAAGCACTTCAAGCCTGCATTCGCGCCTCCGGGGCTCACCTTTGAGCGCTTCCTGAACACGCTTCAGGGCATGACCGACCACAGCTCCGGTCGCGGCAAAGGCGACGGCACGTTCACCTATAAAACCCTGCTGGTCGCGGGAATGCACTTCATGGATGCCTATAACTATGACATCAACCGAGTGAAGCGCTGCGTGATCCACTACACCGCGCCCAACGGCCTGGTCTATCCGTTCTGCACCTACAACTCCGGCCCCTGCTTCCGGGAAAAGATTGAGAAGCAGTTTTCCGTACCGTTCAAGGAGATTCCCACCCGCGACGGGTTGGTGCATCTCACGTAGCGCCGGCAACGGACCGGTGTTATAGCGCCGGCAACGGACCGGTGTTGTAGCGCTGACCTTTAGGTCAGCACCGGCGCGGTGCCGAAGGCACAAGCGGCGTGCCACGGGCATCCTGCCCGTGACCCGGCATGGCCAGGATGGCCATGGCACATCGGTGTAGCGCCGGCATCTTGCCGGCCATTCTAAATCCCAGCGTCGGGATTGAGTCGAAGAGGGCGGGCCCCGTGCCCGCCCTTTTTGTTTGGTATAGCGGCGGGACCGCAACCAAACGCTTCGTAGGGACACGCCATGGCTTGTCCCCTACCCGCGCTTTTTGTTTGGAACCGTCATACCGGCGCGTTCACCCCGCTGCTTCCCCTGCGCATGGCACCCCGTCGCTCACGCGCCACCCCTCCTCATCTGAGGCTGTCTCAAAACCAGGCAATTTATACTTTAATTCGTCTTTTGGAACTGACCATGGGTTCGCGATCCATGGAAATGCCACGGTCACAAAGGCAGTGACCCGGGCTGGGGCTACGATACTTGCAAATAAATAAGATTGCCCGAGCGTACATTATAAGGTACACTGTACTATCTAAGGTGCATGATGCTGGACAACCCGCAACCACAAAAGATCCCGCTGGTCTTTTACCGCACCGGCGCGGGGAACGAGCCCGTCCGGGAGTGGCTGAAGGGATTGCCGGAAGCCGAGCGTCAGGCCATCGAGAAAGATCTTTTGCGGGCGCAATGGCGATGGCCGGTGGGAATGCCGTTGTGCCGCCCACTGGGTAATGGGTTGTGGGAAGTACGGACAGACTTGCCGACGAAACGCACGGCGCGCGTGCTGCTCTGTCTCTACCGCGGACATCTCGTGGCGTTGCACGGTTTTATCAAGAAGACGCGCAAGGCCTCTGATGAGGATATGGCGTTGGCCCGGAAGCGCCAGGGGGAGATGGAGCAATGAGCAGGAAACATCTGGGTTCGAGCATCGACGATTTCCTCAAGGAGGAAGGCGTCTTGGAAGAGGCGCAAACACAGGCGATTAAGGAAGTCGTGGTGTGGCAGCTCGCCCAGGCCATGAAGAAAAAGAAAATATCCAAGTCGCGCATGGCGACGCTACTCAAAACGAGCCGCACACAGGTTGACCGTATTCTTGATCCGAGAAACGATATCACGCTCTCCAGCCTGCAACGGGCAGCGGCAATGGTGGGGCGCCGGGTATCGATCGAATTAGTTTAGAGAAGGCGCGTCTGGGCACGACCTTTCGCCGTAGGGGACGGCTTGCCGCCCCCCGGTTCCGCATTCACCCATTCGAACGGCGCCTGAGGTTGTGTGACCCGGAGGCAGCGGTCAGTGCCGTCCTGACTGGGTACTTCCCCTGATAACGAATGAACAGACTGCGGCGATAGCTCAACTTAGTGGCTGCCCTCGAAGGCTTCGCGAAGCTCCCCTACTGAAACTAGCGTGGTTGGTGAACACGGCGGTTCGCGAACCGCCCCTACGAACACCATCACCGGCCGGGCGCGGGGCCGAGGCCCGGAAATGGCGGGGCCGGGGAGGGACTAGCCCCCCACTGCTTTTTTCCTTTCGCTGGACAAAATGCGTGCTAGAATCCCCCTCGCAGTTTGGGAATACCGCTGTGTCTCTCGGCAGCCATCCGGCTAAAACAGGATCTGCTTTTGCGGCCCAGGGCTCTTGGCAGGGTTTTTGCTTCTGGTGCATCATCCCTGCTTCACAAATTGCTATTCCCGGAACGGGTATTGTAGGAACGGAACGGGTATATATTTGAAACCGGCAAGTGCGATGAAATCATCTCCCGCTCGGGTGAGAGAAAAGGTTTCATTCACGTGCTGGCCAGTTCGAACAACGGGTCTCGCTCTTTTCCGGAAGATGAGCGCCGAAGGTTCGGGGTCCGCAAACAGCTAGGGTCGTGCAAATCAAAATAGGCGAAGGTGGCAGAACGAGGCCGCCTCGCCATCGGGAGCATCTCATGCCGCAAAAGTTATTCGTGGGGAACCTTCCTCACGAAGTGACAGACAGTGAACTGGGTGAGTTCGTCAGTGGAGCAGGTTTTCAGGCAGCTTCGGCCGTCGTCATTCGCGACAAGACCACCGGACAATCGCGGGGCTTCGGCTTCATCGAACTGGCTGAGGGCGAGGACCTGGAACGGGCCATTGCCGGCCTGAATGGGCAATCCTTACAAGGCCGCCGATTGACCGTCAACGAAGCGCGCCCACCGCGCAATGACTTCGGGGGCGGAGGGGGAGGACGTCGCCCCGGAGGTGGTGGAGGTGGCCGTGGCCCTGGCCGCGGGCATTCCGGCGGAGGCAGTGGTGGCGGTGGTGGTCGTGGCGGTGGCCGCCGCGACTGGTAGAATTGCCGATTGCCGATTGTCGATTGACGGCGGCTGATTGCCGATTGACCATCGTCGTGTGATGATGGACCTTTTCATGCAATCGTCAATCGACCTTCGGCAGTCGTCAATCACTCTGAACCCACCAAGCGCCGGTAGACGTACCGGAGGTGCTGTTGTGCCTCCTGCAGCTTTCCGGCCAGCGTCTGCCCCTCGGCGATCAGGTTCCAGCTCCGCGCCACGCTTTCGGCCGTTTCCGCGTGGGCGCCGTTTTCAGGCAAGCCATTGGGCGCCTTCCCTGTCACCAAGCGGAGGATGTGATCCACGGAGCGCAGGAAACCGGCGCCCCCGGTCAAGGTATCGGCGTCCTCAGTGGAAATGGCATCCGCCGCTCGCAGGGCGGCAATCTGCTCCGCCATGTTGGCTCCCGGCAAGGCCGCTACGCGGCGCCGCAACCGCGTATACGAAACGGCAAAGTCCACGTCGTAATATCCCCCGGGAGCGGTTTTGGTGTTGCTACCCGGAACCGCCACTTCCCGTTCCAGCCGCCGCCGCATTTGGTGGAGTTCACCTTCAAAATCATCAAAGGTTGAAAGCCGATGGTAAATCGCTGCCTGAACCCGATCCACAACCGCTTGGCCGAGTTGCCGGTTTCCCGCCAGGGGATGGGCCTTCAAGTAGGTGAGCAACTCCCATGCCTGCGCGTCTTCGGCAATGTAGGTGAGGAATCCCTCCAGGGTCACCACCAACTCTCCTTCTTGCCCACGCGGGCGCAAGCGCGTATCCACCGGGAATATTGAGCCGTCGCGCGTGTAACTGGAAAGCACCTCAATGGTCTTCTCCGCCAGGTGAGTCCAGTGCTCCAGGTCCTCGCGGCTCGCTTCCGAACCGGCCACAAAGACCAGGTCAGCGTCAGAGGCCAAATCAAACTCACTCAGCCCCAGGCGGCCCATCCCGAGAATGACGAAAGGCACATCGCCGCCTGAGCCTACCTTTTCCTGCATCGAGGAGTTGAGCGCAATCGTCTGAGCGCTCGAAATGCAACGCGCGGCGCTTGCCGTCCATCGCTTCAACATGGGGAACGCGGCCCCGCCGGCGGCGAGGTCGACCGTGCCTAACTCCAGCAGCCGGCCGCGGTATTGGCGCCGCAAGATGGCCATTTTTTCGCGTAGATCGAGCCCGGCTTCGGCAGCCCATGCATAGGGTTCGGGCAGGGAAAACTCTTCCAGGCCCATATTCAATTGCCCCGCCGCGCCGTCATCAGAAGGGACGGGTTCAGCGGATTCCAGGATTTCCAGATCCTCGGGATGATGAATCAGCAGCTCCGTCAAATAGGCGCTCGAGCCCGTTGCGTTAATGGCGCGCCGCAGGCTGACGGGCTTGGTGAATGCGGGGGCGAAACGTTCCGGTGAGCTGGCGATGGCCGTCAGCAAGCGAATGGTATTGCGTCGCGCCCGTTCCGGCAGGTCCGCTTCCCGCACCGTGCGGGACACCTCCGGCGCTTGAACATCCAGAAAGCTTAGCAGCGAGTCAAAGGACTGGCGCCCGGCATCGGGCAGGAATGTGGGGGCAGGCTTGAGCTCAAAGGCCGTTCCCGGCACGGCAGCGTCACCGGGATGAATGACGCGCTGGTAGATTTCATCCACCACCCCGAAGGCCTCGCGAACCCTGCGCAGCAGAACATCGCCCGGGCGTTCACCGGGCTCCGTCTCCACGCCGGTCCTGCGTCCCAGCCGGTCGAGCGCGTCGTGGTCCGTGGGAAGGCGGTGGGTTTGCTGGCCCGCTTCCATCTGGACGCGGTGTTCCACCTTGCGCAGGAATTCGTAGGCGGACGTGAGCGCAGCGTAGTCCCGATTGGAAAGCCAGCTCTTGTCATTGAGTTTGCGCAGGGCAAAGAGCGTTCCGCCGGAGCGCACCCAGTGATCCTGCAAACCGTGCAGGCGCTGCAAGCATTGCACCAGGAACTCGATGTCGCGGATGCCGCCGCGATGGCGCTTGACGTCAATCGCCTGCCCGCGGCTTTCCCGCAGCTTCTTGGAGATTCGCTCGCGCGAAAGCAGAATGCTTTCCACCGCCACAAAATCCCCGGGCGAGCGGTAAACGTACTCCTCCACGCTGCGCAGGAAGTCGCGCGTCAGGCGGGCGTCGCCGGCGGAATGACGGGCCTTGATGAGCATCTGCAATTCCCAGTCGCGCGCCCGGTGCTCGTAATACTCGCGGGCGGAATTCAGGGAAATCGCCAGGTCACCCTGTTCGCCCTCGGGGCGCAGCCGAAGGTCCACGCGGAAGACCTCGCCCTGCGACGTCGCCTGGGTGATGGTGCGGGTGATGGCATGCGCCACGTGCACGTAATATTCCTTGTTGGTGATGATCGACTCGCGCTCGTTTCCCCCCGCCGTCTCGCCGTCGTGGGAGTAAAGGAAAAGCAGATCGATGTCGGAGTTGTAGTTCAGCTCGTTTCCGCCCAGCTTGCCGAGAGAAATGATGCTGAAGCCGGCGCGCACAATGCGGCCCTGCGCGTCACGGTATTGCGGCTGCCCATAACGCTTTTCCAACTCGCGATCACAAAACAGATAGGCATCGGAAAGAATGACGTCGGCGAGGGTGGAAAGCTCCAGCGTGGTCTCGCCCAGAGTGGAGAGGCGAAGGACGTCCTTCAGCACGATGCGGAGGTAGTTCCTGCGCTTGAAGTGCGCCAGCAAAGCCGCCAGCCACGGGTCCGGATTGGTGGTGGAAAACCGCGCGA
>PLWR01000501.1 GCA_003165615.1 Acidobacteriota bacterium
GCATTGCTTGCTCAGCAGCCAGCCCTTCCGTTTGCGCTTCAAGGATTTCGGCGTTCGCCTCTCTGATAACTTCTAGGAATTGCTTGGCTGCGCCCTTGTCGCCGATCAATGGCAGCGACGCAAGCTTTTCTCCGAACTCCGCCGCCACTTTCCCCGCCTGAAATACGACGACCTCGACGCTTTTTCCCCATACAATCCATGCTTCTTTGTTTCCAAGCAGCGTCTCAGCGATCAGTGAGAAAGCGGGAACCAGCTCCATGCTCAATCGACGCTTGATGCCTTCAAGTTCAGCGTCCAAGGCCTTGACTTCTTCTCCCAGGTTGGCGGCGGCGCGGGCGTCACCATCGCTCATTGTCACGCCCAACTCTCGCGCCCGTTCCTCCAGCTCCTTTATTCCCGCCGCGCCTTTATCTAAGAGCGGTATCAACTCGCGGCCACTGCGCCCGAAAAGCGCCATAGCCTCCGCACTTTTTGTTGCCCCGTCGGCCTCTTTACTAAATCGCTCGGCGACTTGGAGCAAAAGGTCATGAAGCGGCAGGATGTGGCCATGGGCATCGCGAGTGGCGATCCCCATCCTCTCAAGTTCCTTTGTGGCAGGGTTTGCTTTGCCGGAAAGGTCGGCGACGTTGCGGGAGAATAGGCCCAGGGATTTCTGCACACCTTCAAACGTCGTGCCGGTTTGTTCAGCGGCAAATTTCAGCGCGCTGAGCTGCTCGACCGTCAGCCCCGTTCGTTGCGAGGCGTGCACCATCTCCTCGCCAAAGTGGGCGGCGGATAGTGCCCCCTCCATGATGACGTGCCCTACATGCTCAAGGTCTGCTGCGGTGATAACGAAGTGGCTACTGAGGGTATCCCAGGCACCCTGAAACACACCCAGATGGCCAGTGGCCGCGTCAAGACTGCTCTTTAGCGATTGCTCAAACTGCTCCAGCGCCGCCCCCGCGTGTTCCGGATCGGCAGTAATCTCAAAGGCCAGGCCGAGCGTCGAACCAGATCCACCCATTTGAACCCCCTAGAAACTGGAAACTGGAAATTCGAAACTGGAAACTGGAAATTCGAAACTCGGTAACTACCTCGCGAGTATCGAATTTCGATTCTCGAGTTTCAGCTTTTCCCTAGTCCCGGCTTCTCGCGTTCCACAGCGCCATGGCGCAGAATTCATCAAACCGCATCGCCACCGTGGGATTCTCGATCGCGGCGAAGCTGCTCGGCCGCGTCCCGAAGTCCTCCCCCATTCGCGCCAGGCGCAGGAACACAGGCTCGCGCGTCTCGAAAGGCCTGGGCCAGGTCAGTGCCGTCGGCACTTACCAAGCCCATCCCCCATCGAAACAAAAAGTCGGAATCTTCTTTTGGAACCCAGTTGGGATCGATTTCCTCCAGCGAAGGGTTCAGCGCCAGCCTGGGCTTTATCAGGATTTCGCGAATCGTGGAAGTCACCAGGCGGGCGTATTCCACCTTGCTGGGCGAATCGCTTGCGGGGCCCAGGCGGTCAAAAGCCTCCGCCGTCAAAAGCACGCGCATGGGCGTCAGTCGCCGCGCCAGCACCGGCAAGCCCGATTGGGGAAGCACCAGGCGCACCAGGTCCGCCTGCAACTCAAATTGCTTCTGGAAGTCGGCGGCCGTGGCAATGCCGTTAGAGCCGGGGCTCGGGACTTGGGTTTCGGGATTCGGGGCTGGGGACTCGGGATTGACTTTCAGCGCCACCTGATTGCCCTGGTAGATTGCCGTTCCCAACCTGTCTTTAGCCATCGAACCCCCCCTTTTGGAAACTGGAAAATCAAAACTGGAAACTCGAAAAATGGAAACTAGAAAAATGGAAACTAGAAATTGGAAACCGGAAACTGCCTACTGCCTACTGCCTACTGCTTAGTGCCTACTGCCAATTCGTCTGCGTGCCGGGCAGGATGCCGAGGGCGATCCATGCGGGTCAGTGCATCCCCCACCATGTATCCATGCAGTACCAGTCGAAATATCCTAGGGGCAAACTTCCGCACCGTTGAGCCACCAAGCTAAAGTTCCAGTTCCAGACCCGGCGCAGCTTGAGCGCGTGCCATCGCTCACAAAAACCTGTGAGCCGTTGGCTGGAGTCCCAAGAGATGTGGTCACCTGGCTGGTGGTGAGTCCACCAAACCAGTTAATCAACGTGGTGGTTCCGGCATTGGTTATCGGTGTGGTCACTGTAGCAAACTGATTGGCAGGGCCGATACTCGTGCTCACCGCCCCTGCATCAACCACTACTCCAAGCTGGATATTATTGACAACATTACCATCCACCAACCCATTTGCTTCACTGACCGTGGACCCGGAATATTTATAATGAATGGCAGTTCCAGCCGAGACTACACCGGACCCAAAGATGGTATTGTTGACAGTTTTGAAACGGTCACACGTCGCAGTCCCAGCGCCCGAGCAAGAGACTTCAATCACATCGCTGGTGAACGATGGCGGAACGAGAATCACGAAGTCATGGACGGTACCTTCCCAATTTTCTGCGCTGGCCGCAGAATTGTTGAGATATATACCAGGTCTCGCTGCGCCCCAACCGCTGGTAGCAACTGAGTTTCCAGTAGCTTTTGCACCCCCGCAGAATCCTGGCCCAATGGTGAAGCGGCCAGAATCATTCATCGTGATGCAACTGCCACTATTCGCGGTCAGATACTCAGTCAAGTTCGAGGCACTAAAATTATACATGTCATCGAAAACAAAGAACCCAAGGTTGTAGTGGGTATAGCCATTGTCCGCCCCGGTCAAGTTGTCGAACGTGCATTGCACGCAGTTGTAAACATTAATTCCCCCAATGACATTAGTCTGATTAGCAGTTATGAAGTTTACGTTCATACCGTTGACCCGAATATTGAATGGAACCAAGGTGCCCGTGTTGGTGAACATAGAGAAGCAGGACCCATCAACATTGCAGTCCACATTCTGAATAGAAAAATCAGAAGAGTTGTAGCTGGTCTCAGAATAGATTCCCAGCATCCCACGATGGGCATAGGCGACATCGCTGTTTTCGTACCCAGATACGTTGCTCACCCGCATATTGGAAATCGCCGCGCTCGTTGGGTCAAAATGAAGACAGTCGTTGGTAATAATCGACGAAGAAAGTCCACACTGTAGCCCGCTCCACGACTGATTGGAGCCGCCTGTGACCAAAATCCATGCCGAGTTAGCCGCTGTCCCGTTGTTCCCTGTGCCCGTGATTGTGACGTTTGATTCTGTAAATCCGCTGGCGTTGAGACTCAGCAGGTAGCCATTGTTCTGATTTCCAGTATTCAAGATGCAATCTCGCAGAGTTCCATTCGCGCCTGTCCAGTCAAAAAGATCGGTTGAAGCAGAGGAGCGAGTAATCACCACTCCCGGTGCACACTGGATTGTCACGTTGCTGTTGGATACGGTGATTGCTGCGGTTTCTGCATCGGCTGCGCTGATAATATATGTGGTGTTGGCAGAAAGAGTAGCCGCTGCAATCGTCCCAGAGCCGCCATTAAGCACAATAGCATTTGTTTCTCCGCCAAACGTGGAGGCGGTCGCCTGAAACTGGACTGACCCAACCGCGCCACCAGGCGAACCCCCAGCCGGAGTGGTCCACGACGGAAAGCCAGCACTGGTTTCTTGAAGATACTTTGTCCCGCTGGTATTTCCTGCCAAAAGAGCCCATGAGGTACAGGTGCCCGAAAATGTTGCACAATAAACCAAGTCGCCAACTTCCGAAGCCACAGGAAAGAGATTGATAAGAGCGTTGGCCGCCGTAACGGCCCCTGTTCCCCCACCAGCGACGACTGCCGTCCCGAACGCCGGGTTGGCCGATGATCCCTGCGAAATCAGGGGCACGCCGCTGGTGGCGCTGGGCGTGATTGCGCCCAGGGCAGAGCCCGATGTCCAGACAGGAATGTAGTACTGCGTTCCACTGCCGGTTACGGCGCCGCCGCTCGACATATGGCCAAAGCAGGACCAATTCGTGCCATTACTGAATGCCCAGGCAACGACGCCGCCAGTGCCGGCGCAGGTCTGGCCGAGGTAAGAGATGGCGGTCGAGTCTGACACCACGCGCCACGCGCCGGAATAGCTGGCAGCAGCGGGCAACGCGGCCACGGTAGTCGAGTCAGACAGGATAAGGTCGCCTAATTCCACCAGGCCCTTGCCGGTCTTGATGGCCCAATTGCCCGTGGTGCCGCGCGTGCGGTCGGCAACGTACAAGCCGTACTCATTGGTTGCCGTCCAGGTGCCGCCTTCAGCTTGCACGTAATAGCTGTATAAATTCCCGATGTTTGCCCCGCCTGAATCACCGGGAAAAGTGCCAACGCTCGCATTGAACTGGTAAACCTGGTTGATGGTTCCCCCGCCGTTCACGTTCAGGCCTGAGCCTACCCCGTAAGACGTGGGCATCGTGCCGGAAGCGCCGGTGTTCACATTGACGGTCGCCAGCACGCCGTCAAATTCCCCACAACCGCCCGCGCTGCAAAGGCCGTCCACGAAAACTTCTTCCCCCACGGCCCCGGTGTTTTCGGCAACGTAAAAGTTGCCCGCCGATCCGCCATATCCGCTGTTGCCGACATAGACGTTCAGGCCCCGGCTGTCGTAGTAAATCTGCTGCTGGTCGTAGGGCACGGTGGGCTCCAGCGGCCCGATCCGCAGCCCGGTGGTGATGCCCATGACGTTAGAGAAATCGCCTGCGGTTGACGTGGTGTAATCCCACAGGTCGCCCGCCAGGCCCTTATCCAGCAGCGCTGTGCCGCAGGTGATGGGGCTATAGCTGCCCGTCCCGTCGTTCAGGATGCCCGGTGAGCTGGGGTTGCCGGTGCCGATCAGGCGCACCACGTAGCAGCCCGTGGAGCCGGTAACAGCGCTGGTGGTGATGGTGTTGTAATTGGTGGAATTAAGCGTGGAAGGCCCATTGGTAACCGCAGCGTTGGCACTGGTCACGCCCAGCAGATTGCCGAAAATAGGGATTTGCAGATAGGTATAGGTGGTTGATCCGCCGCCCGTGGTGGAGACCGTGGGCGCCGCCGACGTGGCGGCATAGGTGGGAGCGAGCGTCAAGCTGCCGCCGGAAATGCTGCCGGAATTCGCGAGGCCCGCAATCGCCGCGCCCGCGCCATTATTGATAGCCACGCTGTACTGCGCCGCGCCGCTGTTGGCGTTGCAGCTCGATCCCAGCGTGCACGTCTGCCCATTGACGGCGGTGTTGTTGGCAAGCGACGTTCCCCAGGCATTTGATCCCCCGTAGACCGCCACGCCCGCCGTGCCCGGCCACGTCATGCCGCCGGAGGGGCAAGTCTGAAAGCTGGGGTAAGAGCTTGCCCCATTCGACATATAGCAAGTGCCCGATGCGCCGGGCCCGATGCCTTCTATCTGCGTGCTGCTGATCCAGGCGGGGGTCTGGTACTGGGTCGGCGAGCCGCTGGCGCTCACGTTGCCGCCGCCCGATGGCGTGGCCCACGTACCATCGCCGCGCCAATACGTGCTTGACGTCGCCCCCGTTCCACCATTCAGATAGGTAACCGGAATTGCGGTCAGCGACGTTCCCCAAGTGTTTGAACCGGCATAAACAGCGATTCCCGCTGCCGCCGGCCACGTCATGCCGCCGCCGCTGCCGCAAATGGCGCCGGCATCGCCCAGGGTGGCTGCGGTTGCCCAGTTCACGCAATGGCTGGGCGTGGGCGTCCCACTGATGGTGGGCACGGAACCGGGCAGGTCGGCAACCGCGATGGGGCGCGGCGACATATTCCCGGCTGAGCCGTTTGGTGCGGCAAAAAAGTAATTTGCTGACTGGTTGCCAAAGAGCGCCCCCGTCACGCTGCCATAATCTGATAAATCAGACGATGCGGGCTGGGTGGCGCTGGGCACGCCGCTGGTGGCAATGGCATTGATCCATTTGTGCGCCGCCGAAGCCAAAGACTCAATGCCGCCCAGTGTGCTGGCGCTGGGATTAGGCAGCGCGGCGGCCGGCACCGATCCCCACGCGGGGTCTGCACCCCCAACCAGGACCTGAGATGCCATGCCCGCCCCCAACCGGGCGTTGGCGCTGGAATGGTAGTACAGCAGATCGCCTTCCGTGCTGAGGGGAGAGAGCGCATTGAACGCGGCGCTGGCCGTGGTTTGTCCCGTGCCTCCGCCCACGATGGCGGCAGTGCCATAAGCGGGATTTGCGGACGCCCCCTGCGAAACAAGGGGCACGCCACTCGCGGCGGCGGGTGAAACACCCGTGATATTAGTCGCAGACGTTCCCACCGCCACCTGGTACTGGGAGAGGGACGAAGCAGTCACCGTGCCGCTGGGGGGAGCGTGGCAGTTGCCATCCGCGCCCAGATAGTTTGTTCCGATGCAGGTGCCGCCGAACAAGCCCACGATGTCGCCAAAGGCTGCTACCGTGGTGGTATCAAACGCCGTGCGTTTAACCATGCCGTTCGACCCCGGATCGCCCAGGCCATTGCCGCCCCCCACGCACGTCCAGCCGGTGCCCGTCCACTGCGGAAACAATCCCGGCGTGCAGCCGGCGGGCGGCAGCAGTTGGCTGAAGGGAAAGGCCATGCTGAGCCCCATGGGCGAGGCCTGAATGATGGTTTGATAGGCCACGGGGCCCGCCGCGGGCACCTGCCAGACCTGGGAAAACTGCGAGCTGCCCAGCGTGGATGACAGGTGGAACGTGACGACATAGTAAGAACAGGTGGCAGGAGGCGTGGGACTGGAACAGGTGGGCGTGTACGACCCGGCGTTCGGAACCAGTTGCGCGCTAAAGGATCCATTGGTGATGGGGATCGAGGCGGTCATGGGCCCCGGCACCACGTTGAAATTATCCGCGCTGGTGAAGTTGTTGGTGATGGTAAGGGAAATGAATCCATTCGCCGGCGCGCCGTCCGGGCCGTCCAGGGCGCCGGTGATCGTGGTCTTGGCCTGCCCGAAGAGGGCCGTAGGCAGCAGGCAGCAGGCAGCGAAAAGCAGTAGGCAGTAGGCAGTAGGCAGTAGGCAGTAGAAAAGCCGTGTTTTTCGATTCTCGATTTTCGATTTTCCAGTTCCCCGTTTCCATTTTTCTATTATCATGGGTTTTCTTCGTCGCTCCGTCCCTCAGTGCCCTGGAAACTGGAAACTGGAAACTGGAAACTGCCTACTGCCCAGTGCCCAGTGCCTACTCCGCCTGGTGCCTACTCCGCTCGTTACAGCACCCACACGATGTGCGCAACCTCGTCGCCGGCGGTGCGCGTCAGGTTGGCGAGGCCCACGAATTTCACTTTCCACAGGTTGGCCTTGGCGCGGCTGAAGGTGATCTGGCAGGGCGCGTCGTTATAGCCCACGAACAGGAACACGTAAATCCACTGCCCGGGCACGTTGCGCTGCGGCCCCACAAACATCAGGCGGTGCTTTTGCATGCTGGCGGATTGCGCGCCGCCCATCTGCACGCCCAGCGTCCCGGTGCCCGTCACTCCCAGGCTGGCAAAGTTTCCGTAGTTGGGGTTCGAGGTCATGGCCAGGAATTTCGCCAGATCGCTTTCCTTCATCACCGTATCGATTTCCACTTCCAGGGAGGCCAGCGCCGCATCGTGCTCATCCTCGAACGTGTCGGAGCCAATGCCATCGATTTTACATGTCAGGGTGCAGGTGGTGGGGCCTTCCAGCAGGCCCACATGCGCGCCCTGCATGATGGTGCCGCCCACGGTGTAAACGGCGTTGCCGGCGGACCCGTTAAGCTGAATCGTGGTGCCGCCGGTGGGAATGGTGGTGGCCCAGATGCCGTTGGCGTTGGTGTTGCCGCCCACGCTGGAAACCGTGGCCAGCTCGCCGTTATTGAAGGCGGCGCTGGAGGTGACGGTAAGCACGATGGGCGTGGCGTTGGTGGCGGCGGTAACCCCTTGCGAGGTGGTGGAGGGCTGGCCATTCGCGTCGAGGGCCACCTCATCGGCATTGACGGCGGGCACGGCGGAAGCCGGCGCGGTCACATCGATGTAGAGATCCACGGTGCCTTGCCAGACGTTTGCGGGGGTGGGAGCTTTGGTTACGACGGTCATAAGTGCCTCCAGTTAGAATGTCTTAACTATTTGCCCAACCATATCGCCCTGCACGCGCGTCAGGTCCAGGCGCGCCCGCAATTTGACCTTCATCTGCGTCGGCTTTTTGCGGTCCCACACCAGGGCGATGGGCCCCGCCAGCGCGCAGCGGTAGAACTGCGCCACGTAATACTTCCCCGCATTGCCGTGGTCCGGAGAAGTGAACAGGATATTGAAAAACGTCACGAGCGATGACTGCGGCGAGCCGATTTGCAGGAAATTCGCCGCCGGATTCGTGCCTCCGGCGACGCTGGTAAAGGTGCCGCCGGCCCCAAGGTATTTGGCCAGGTTGCCGAGAAGCATCTCATTCGCGGTAAATTCCAGGTCCACCGCGGCGGAAACGAATGCCGCATCCACCTTCGCCGCGTGCGCGTCGTATGTAATCGCATCGAACTTCAGCGCGGGGCCTGCCATCAAAGGGCCTTCCGTGCCCCCGGCGTAAACCCCCGCTGCGCCATTGTCCATGGGCTGGCCGTTGGCGTCGATGGTATACGTCCCGGTGGCCGCCCAGAGGTTGGTGCCGGCGGTGGGAGGAATCGCGGAAACGGGCGGTTGCACGTTAATGAACACTTCCGCCGGATTCTGGATGACGTACTTGGGCGTGTAAACTTTTTGCAGATTGGCCATGTTTCCTCCAGGTGCCAGGTGTCAGGTGCTCGCAAGTTCCTTAGTGAGTCAGTGAGTCAGTGGGATCATTGATTCAGTGACTCACTAACTCACTTCTTTTACGTAACCATGCGCCAGCATCGCTTCCAGCAGCGTCTGCCCCTGCGGCGTCGAGGCCCGCAGGCGGCCGCCTTTGGCAAGCTCGAAGCCCCTCTGGGTCAAATCCGTGGCGTGGCCGTTTTCGTATAACTCGATCCCCGCGGCTGCGCCCATCGCCCCGCGCCATCGCGTAAGCAGCTCGTAAACCCTGGCGTCCGCCCCGACCGGCAACTGATCACTCGCCACCGGCATCTTTTCTTTTCCCACGTCACACCTCCAGCATTTCAAAAAGCACGGTCACGGTAATGCGCAGCACCGGCACATCGAGCTGGGCCGCGCGTACCAGTTGCGGCGCATGCGACTCCACAAAAACGTCCATCACGCTTCCGGAAGCGTTGGGCACGGTAAGGCCGCTGGGAACGGTTTCATGCACAATCGGCAGCACCGTGGTCCAATCCGCCAGAAAAGGGTAGGGCCCGGCGCTGGTCACCACCATGTCGAGCATGCGCGCGTAATCCTGCGCGTCTTCCTGGCACGCTTCCTGGTCGAATTGCGCGGTATCAAGAGCCAGCAGCACGCGCACCTCGTAGTGGCGCTCCGCCTTGCTGCCGCCCCGGTTGAACCCGGTGGGAGCGAATTGCAGGTTCAGCCACGGCCAGCCCGTGTGGATGGAGTCAACCTTGTGGAATTCGGCAATGGGCGCAAGCGGCCCGTTGCCGTCCACCTCCCGCGCCGCATTCACCACCGCCAGCGCCGCTGCCTGGTCGCGCTGGATGATGGCAATCATCTGGTTGAGAAGCGGCTTGGCGAATTGGGCCTGATAGGCCTGAGTCCAGGACATAAGAACCTTGAAACTGGAAACTCGAAACTCGAAACTGCCTGGTGCCTGCTGCTTGCTGCCTACTGCCTACATCTCTCGCCTGTCCCACTTCTTGAAGGTTGCCGTGGTGCCCTCGCCGCGGCTCTGCGAGGGGTACTGGTCTCCGCCCGCCACGCCGCCCAGTTGCGGCCTCGGCGTTTCCACCTTGGCCAGGGGGTCAAACAGGAAATCGTAATCGCCGCCCTGTTCGAGGGGTTTGCCATGCTCGTCGCGGGCATTGAGCTTGTTGGACAGTTTATGGAATTCGTCCTCAAGGCCCTTCGCCACGCGGACTGCCGCGGCAATTCCGAAGGTTTCAAACACCCCGGCGAGTTGCGCGCAGGCGCCATACCGGTTGATTTTTTCCAGCAGGTTCAACTGGTCGGCGCTAAAGGTTCCCTGCCAGGCGGTGAATCCCAGGCTCGAATAGGCTTCCTGGAAGCGCCGCTGCAAGATGGCATCAATTTCCCCCGCTACGTCGTCAATGAAATTCTGGATGAGCGTGTCGGACGGTCCCTTCGCTCCACTGCGCGTAAACGTTGGAAACATGCCGGCGACTTGGGTGATTGTGGTGTAGCTCATAAGCAGGTTCCAGGCATCAGGTGTCAGGTGTCAGGTGAACAGTGGACAGTGGTTAGTGGACAGCGCTATTCACTGTCCGCTGTCCACTGCCTTTCTCACACCGTGACCCAGATGCTGATCGTGGTCCCAGAGCCCGAATCGACGGTCCAATACAAGTTCGTCGCGTCGGGGGCCGAGGTCTCATGCCCCACCACAACGGAGGTGGGCACGTAGATGGCTTCCTTCGGCACCGCCCCAACGCTTGGGTTCGAGGGCGTCTTCAGGCCGTGCGCAATCGTGTTCGCGCCGCTCGCCAGGCCGGTTACCAGCAATTGAATGCGCCGCACAAGCTGGCGGCGGTCCAAACGGTAAGTGTATTCATTGCCAATTGTTGCTGCGACTGCCATTTCAAACCTCCAGTGAACAGGATAGTGGTTAGTGGACAGTGGTTAGTGGACAGCGCTATTCACTGTCCACTGTCCACACCTCACTTTTTTTTCTCCGCCTTGGCGGCGGCGGCGTCTTCCTTCTTGTCCTCGGCCGCCCGGTCGATGGCCGCTTCCTCGCGCGCTTCCTGCCGGACTTGCGCCGTATTTGTTTTCTTCGCCTTGGCGGTGCGGAAGGCCACGAACTCCTCATACTCGGCGTCGTTCTTCTTTTTTTGTTCCGCTTCCGCCGCCAGCCGGGTGCTGGTTTCCAGGTCCCGGCGCGCGGGCCCGTCAATGGGATCGGGCTTGCCATTGTGCAGGCGCAACTGGCCGTGCACGATCGCCTCGGCTTCCTTCACGGTAAGCTCCACCACCCCCGACTTATCCACGGGAATGGCCTTGCCGTCCGAGCCGGACATGGCCACGTCCCCGTACTTCTCATCACCCTTTGCCACATGCAGCACCTGGCCCTTCTCGATCGGGTGCAGCACTTCGTATTTGGGCATAAAATGTCCTCCGTCCTTCGTCATTGGTCCTTTGCCCCGGCCATCCATCCCCTGCCGGTTGCAACCGACAAAAGACAAATGGCCAGGGACCAGGGACGCGGCAGGGCTTACGCCACTGCCGACTTGAACACATACATCGCGCCGGGAACGACCAGCTTGACGCAGTAGTACGTCTGGTACTCGATCATGTCGCCAGTGCGTTCTTCCACGCGGTAGCGCTTTACCAGCATGCCGCCGTTCTGCGGCACGCCGTAGAGCCAGCGGAAAGTGGTTCCGGGGGTGATCATCAATTGCCCCAGCCCCGGAGGCACGTAAGCCAGGATCGCGTTCTTGCCCCAAATGTAATTCAGGACGTGGGGAATGCCCTGTTGCGCCGTGTCATACAGCGACTTGGCAACAATAAAGTTGTCAACATTGAACAGGCCGGCCAGTTGCTGATCGCTGGGGTATCCCAGGGGCAGAGCGGTGGATTTGAACCGGTCCAGAATAATAGGGTGCTGAATCAGTTGCAGCCACACCGGATAACCCACCAGCAGGGTGTTGGGCTCCTTGGTGCTGTTCAGCAAAATGGTGGAGCGTTGCGCGGTGATGGCGGCGACGGGGTCGGAGTTCTGGAAGTCCGACCATTGCCCGGTGGTGGCCAGCGTGGTGCTGGGAATGGCGGTGGAATTCATCAGCAGGTTGAAGATCTGGATCTCGCGCTGCTTATCGATGATGTCCGCCAGGGTCTCGGTGGTAAAGACCTCAGGGCCCGTGGAAAAATCCCACTTGCTGCGCAGCTCGTCGGGGATAAGCTGCTTCTGCGCCTTGCCGTCGCAGTAGAACTCATCATTCGACATGCGCCAGCCGGGAGCTTCGTTCGCTTCGCCGCCCGGAGCGCGCTCCGTGTTGTAAGCCTTGAAGCGTTCAAAGCCGAAGATGGGGTAGCGGTCGTTCTGCTTGGAAACGGGAAAATCCGGAAACAGCCGCGAACCCACAAAGTCCTGGTTGCGGTAGACAATCGAATAGTTGGTTAAAAACTGGTCAAGATGCGCCAGAGAAACTTCCATGTTTGGTCCTTTGTCCGTGGTCCCTGGTCAGTTGTGTGTGGCAACAGACTGCGGGCACGAACCCTCGCGCAGCGGCGTAGTCCGGATGGATTCGCCGCCGGGCGATAAAACGGCTTCCATGGCCAGAGGCCCGCTGCCGCGACAAAGGACAACGGACCACGGACCACGGACAGCGCTTTCTTTACACCTTCACTTGCCGCTTCTTCACTGAAGCGCGAATGCGCTGGTTCACCGCCGTGGCGGGATACTTGGCGCGCCCCACCACGTTGGCCGTGGTGCCGCCCGGCACGTTGGAAATGTTGGTGACGCGGCCGTAGGCGTCGGCAATCACCAGGTCGCAATCCGCCGTGATGGTCAGGTCGGCGGCGATAAGCTCATATTCATCGGCGTCGGTGACCACTTCCCAGGCGCGCCCGGCCGGCAGGCCCAGGTTGGCGCCCGCGGCGCTGGATGCGCCGCTGATGAAGGGAGCGGGCGGCGTCGAGCCGTTGATGGGCGTGCCCGCCGTGGGGTCAAGCCAAAGTTCCGAAGTCAGCGGGTAGCCGGGCTCCACCACGTCCTGGCCCAGCACGCCCACCGGAACCGCATTGAAGGCCGCCGGCAGGCCCACGTAGAAGTCCGATTCGGTGGAGGGGTTAAACTGCGGCAAGCCCATCACCGTACCGCGCAGGCAGCGGATGTTAACGTCAAATTTCGCCGCGGTAATTCCTTGATTTCCCATTGGCATAGCAATTCTCCTTTTTTAGAAGCTGTCAGTTGTCAATTGTCAGTGGCCAGTTGCCCGTGGCCCGTCGCCTTTCGCGGGCAACGGACCACGGACCAGGGACCACGGACAGCTCTTCCGCCCTCTTACGCCCTTGCGGGGCCGGTTGAATCCGCGCGATAGTTCTTCAGCAGGTCCGGATTTTCCTTGGCCACCAGGGCTCCGGCCTTGCGATGGGCATCCAGCTCGCTCAGGCGCGTGTCCGCCAGCATGAGCTGCTGCTTCTTTTCTTCCACCAGCTTGGCAAACAGCACGCGGGGGGATTCGCCCGTTTCCGCGCCTGTCCCGCCGATGCCGGTCACCACGTTGGGCTTCACCAGCCCCGGGCGGTCCTCAATGAGGGCCTTGAAGGCGGCGCCGTCCGAAAGCGCCAGGCGCAGCGGCGCGCCCGTTACCAGCATGGCCGGGGTGATCTGGCCCTTCTGGTAGGCGCGGTCCACGCGCTGCTCCGCATCCATCGCCCGGCGATATCCGGAGCGCGCGATTGCGCTGGAATCGTCCAGCGCGTTTAATTTTACCTGGTCAAGCCGGCCCTCCGCCGTGATGCATTCGGAGAGGAGGGTAACCTCCGCCTTGGGCGGATTCAGCGCCAAAGTCACCAAGCCGCGGATTTCCGCCGCCGATTTGCCTTCCACGCCAATTTCCGCGGTAAAGCGTTCAATGGATTTCCGCGTCAGGGTTTCCGTGTCCGTGCCGGCGGCGGCGCTCAGGGCGCTTTGGCCCCCGCAGAACTGTTCGGCGTGGGCCTTAAGGTGCTCGTGCTCGATTTCGCCGACTTTCTTGTCGCCGTCATAAGCCTCGTGAACGTGCGTCTTATTGTCGGCGGCAAAGTGATGCTTTAAGGTCAAGTTCGGTGTATCTGCCATTTCATTGCCTCCTGAATTTGCCGCCGCAAGGCGGGTTGAATCGGAATTCTGTCCTTGGTACTTGGTCCTTTGTCCTTCGCCCGTGATTCCGGGTCCCTGCCCAGTTGCAGGGGGCAAAGGACCAGTGACTAAGGACGAAGGACGTTCGATTGAAAGCCAAATCTCCGGTAACTCATCTAAAAACGGTTGATTGGTCAGCGCCACGCTGGTCAGCGTCAGCCCTTGGGATTCTCCCGTCTGCCGGTCGGGATAGTCCTTAACGAAGGCCGCAGAGGTATAGCGGTACTCGCGATTTTTGATAAGTTGGCGCGCCCGCTCCGTGGGCTCGTAGCGCCCGTAGAGGATGTAGCGCTTGCCGTCGGCGCTTTCGCCGGTGCGCAGTTCCTTGCCCGGGTATTCCTCCGGCTCGTCCAGGGCCACGATGCGCCCGGCGCTGGGGGTGGGGTCGCCGGCGGCGCGCTCCAGGTCCTCGCACGCATGGTCATAATCCACGTTCAGATCGTGGTTAGCGAGTTTCTGGAAATTCTCGATCGCCTGTTCAAGCTCGGCGCGGGTGAAGGAAACCTCGCGGCCGCCCTTGACCCAGCTTCCCGTCACCAGGATGGGCATGCGCGCGAGTCCCGCATCCGGCGGCGCTAAGAGTGATGCGACAAATCTGAAAGTTTCAGGCATTGGCTTTTCCTAATCCCGATCCCCGAGTCCCGAGTCCCTGCTTTTAGCCCCTAGCCACTATCCACTGCCCACTATCCACTGTCCTAACGAATCGCCAGGAACGTGTACACGCCCGCCGCCGGGGTGCACGCGCTGGCCGTCAGCACCGTGAAGTAAAGCGTGATCTGGTTGGCGCCGCTGGCCCTGACCCCCGTGGTGGGGCAAAGCGAAGTGGGCGCGGGCTGGTTGATGAGCGACAAAAATTCGCCCGAAGCGATTCCCGTTAAGGTAAAGGTCTGCCCCACGGTCTGGACGGCGGCGGAGGTGGCCGTAGGCGTAATCGAGGCCGTGGACAGCTCAAACAGTTGCGGCGTGATTTCCGTCTGTCCCGTGTAGGGATAGGCGGCCACCGGAACGTTGGAGGCGTTGGTGGTCATCAGGGTGACGATCACGTCGCCCGCCGCATCCGCAACGTTGAAGTTGGTGGTGAAGGACAGGCTGGAGCCCGAGCCCGGCCAGTAGATGAACCCGCAGCTTGAGTATGCGGGAGGGGCGCAGTTGTTCAGCGCGCCGCCGGAAAGGGTGACGGTTCCGGCAATAATCTGCGTGGTGGTAACGCCCACGGTGATCAGTCCCGCGCCATACCCCTGCGTGCTGGTAGTGGAGCATCCCAGGCAGCTCAGGGTGGTGCCTGAACCATTGAGCGCCGGCAAAGCGAACTCTGACAGGAATTGCGCGTATGGCGTGCCGGAGATGGGGCCGCCCTGAACGCCCACGCCCCCGAGAGTAATTAGTTGCGGGCTGCCGGTGGCGTTGTCGGCAATGTTCAGGGTTGCGCTGCGCGCCCCAATCGCCTGCGGGGTGAAGGTAACGGTGATGGTGCAGCTTGAGCCCGCCGTAAGCGACCCGCCGCAGTTGGTTGCGGGCACGCTGACCTGGCCGAAGTCGCCGGTGTTGGTGCCGGTAAAAGAAAGGGTAATGGAACTGAGCGTGGCGCTGCCCACGTTGGTAAGGGTGACGGCCTGCGTGCTGCTGGCCGCGCCCACAATCACTCCGCCCCATTGCATCGAGGTTAAAGCGTTGGTGGTATTGGGCACGTAAAGGCCCACGGCCTGCCCGAAGAGGGCGGAAGGCAGCAGGCAGAAGGCAGCAAGCAGCAACCCCGCCAGCTGCAATTTCAAGCTCTTGATCGTTTTCATCGTTTCGCTCCTTTTTGAAAATCAGTTCTCGGATGCCGGTCTTCGGTGGCCGGAAACCGGCAACCGCCAACCGGCAACCGCCAACTTCACTTGTAAATCACCGAAATCGTTACCGGGGCGCGCGTGCCGTAACTGCCCGAGCACGCAAATACGTACTTGGTCTGCGCCGCAAAGCCTGATGCCGCCGTAGTGCTGGGCGTGCCCGTGGTCACTGCGGTCGTGCCGCCCTGCTCGATAATCTTCCATACATTTTGCGTCGAGCTTGATACCGTCACGCTGGCGGCGCTTCCCAGCGTCATCCAGCTCGAGCCGTCAAAGCTGGTCTGCGCCTGCACGGTGCAGGTCGTATAGCTGCCGGCGACCGTGCCAAAATTCCACTGGATATCCGCCTCGCGCGCGCCCGTGGTCGGCGTCACGCCGCTGGTGGCCCCCGCGGTGGTAATGGTGATGGTCGGCGTGTCTGTGATGGCCTGGAACACCGGATGCCGCAGCCACGAGTAGGCGTCAGCGGAGGCAGTGGGCAGTTGGGCAGTGGGCAGCAGGCAGTAGGCGGCAAAAATCAAAAGCACCGCGATGCCAAGGGAAACCAGCGGCGCCAGCCATTTTCGAGTTTCCAGTTTCCGGTTTCCAGTTTCCAGTTTCCGGTTTCCAGTTTCCATCTTTTCCTCCTGACACCTGGCACCTGACACCTGGCGCCTCACCAAAGTGGCGCGCTCCAATCCATGGGCGCGCTGGCGTTCATGGCGCTTACGCCCGCCTGGCGAATCTCCCCCAGGGAAAACTCGGAAACGTCGCCACCCGCTTCCGCGATAACTTTGAATCCCAGCCGCCGCGAGAAGTTCACCGCCTCGCGCTGGATGGCCCGGCGGATGTTGCCCTGGGCGGCATCGGTGAAGTCAAAGAGGCGCCGCGCCTCCATGTACTTCGTGCCCGTCTGATGGTACGTGGCATAGGGCACGGCGGTGCCGAATTGCATGCGCAGCGGCTGAAGGACCTCAAGGGTGTCTTTCGTCTTCTCCGTCAGCGAGCGATAGAGCCGGTCCGCTTGCTCCGCCCGCGCGCGGAATTTCGCCTTGCGCTTCCTGCCGCCCTTGCCGGAAAGCTTTCCCTCAAACCGCCTTCCCAGCTCGGCGCTGGAGCGCAGGCTGGCAGGCTCGCCTTCCCGCTTGTCGGGGCCGTAGGTGTGTTTGTAGCCCGCCCATTGCCCGCTTGCGCCCGCGTTGCCGCGGCTCATAAACATGGCCCGATCGACCTGCTGGATCTCTTCGATCACCTGCGGCCACAGCGGACGCCAGTCGCGCACCTTCGCCACCAGGCCGCCAAAAGCCAGGCTGAGCGACTTCGCGTTTTTAACCCGCAGCGTGAATTCCAGCATAAAAGCCTTAACCACCAAGGCACCAAGACACCAAGAAAAGCTGAAAGTAAGAAAGGGGCCGGTCCTCTTTTGTCCTTGTGGTCTTGGCAGTTCTTGGGGCCTTGGTGTCTTGGTGGTTCATCAAATCTCACTTCCATCCGCATTCGCGCACGGCCCGCAAGTGTTCTGGTCAAGCAGCGCGGAGCGCCGCCACACCACCGGCCATTCCGTCAAATCCGCGTAAGGCACGCACCGGCAAGCGTCGCCACCCTCGCAAATCGCGCTTAAATCCGCGTCCGGAGGCTCGCCGATTCCCGCCTCGCCCAACTCGTCATTGCGCGCCCCGCGCATGGCGTCGCGGCTGGCTTCCGCCGCCGCGCGGTCGATAAAGCCGTCCGCCAGTTGGTGCAGCGCGTTCACGAACACGTCGTCATCGAGGCTGCCGATTTCATCCGCCTCGAGGTCATTCGCCACATTCCGCGCCGCCGCCCCGTAGCGGTTTACGACATCCTGCACCGCCCCATCCACCACCAATTCGGGAGGATATTTCATCGGCACCTGGAAGCCCGCCGTCGCCAGGACCTCGGGTTCAACCACCGAGGCACTGAGACGCTGAGCATTTTCTTCTCCGTGCCTCTGTGCCTCTGTGGTGAATCTGCTTTTCCATTGCCGGTCGATTTCCCCATGCGTCGCTTTGCGCACGGCGTCGTAGACGCGCGTGATTTCCGGCAGCAGCGCCGCCCGAAGCGCGTCATCATGCGCAAACGTCAACTCGCTGGGCCGCTTGCCCGCCTTGAGCTGCTCCACCGCCTGGTGCGCAATGGAGGCAATCACCCGCGCGCGCGCCGGGCCTTGCAGGACCCGCGCGATGCGGTCCTCGCCCGTAGCCACGGCCTGGTGGAGCGAAGCAAAATCAATGTGTACCTGCGTGGGGTGCACCTTCTCATGCCAGAAAGCGGAATCCGCCGTGCGCTGCTTTGCTTGCCCCTTCACCACTGAGGCACTGAGACGCAGAGCAGGCTGGATCGGGTCTCGGGACGGAAGTGCCGGGGCTAGGGACTCGGGACGCGGGACTCGGGCAAGCGCTTCGCTCCCCGCATTTCCAGTTTCGAGTTTCGCTTTTCCGCCTCCGCCTTTTGCCTTTTGCCTTCCCGGCTGATCCGCGTCATCCGTGTTATCCGTGGCCTCCGGCGGCTTCTCCGTTCCATCGTCCGGCATGTTGGTGCCGGGCATGGTGACGCCGCGCGCGAGAACCACATCCTCGTCCTTGAAGTTTTCAAAGCCCATCTCGCCGCGAATCTGGTCTACGGAGCCGCGATCGCTGATCCACGCGCCCTGCTGGGCAAGCTCGGAAACCACTTTCGACATGGCTTCAATCGAGCGCGCCTGCACGTTCGCCGGTACCAGGAGGGGCACGGGAGCGTCCGCGCCGAAGTTCCACATGCACAGGCGGCGCACCGTCGCGTTGCGGATCCGCGTGGCAATGTAATCCGCCTGGTACTGCGTGGCGAGTTTGAAGAAGTCGGTTTGCGATTCGCCCAGCGCCCGGCTGCCGGATTTCTCCCCGCCCAGCTCCATGAACATGGCGAGGGTGGAAGCGGCAATCTGCTGCTTGTGGTATTGCAGGGAGGGCATGATGTCGCGCAGGTGGCCCTCGATCCCCACCAGCTTGAATTCCGCGCCGTTCGGAAGGCTGAGCCCCGTCTTCTCATGCGCGGCGAGCTGCGTCACCCAGTTCTGCGCCGTCTGCACATCCTGCCGCGAGGGGTTGGGCGGCAGCATGATCATGGGGATGCCCAGGGAATTGCGTTCGAGGCCGATGGCGTCAATGCGCTCCAGGTGCTTCTTCATGAACCAGTGCGGATACATGGCGCGGGTAAGGGGAATGCCCCAGAAGTTCGCGCCTTCCTGCTCGTGCGTAAAGACGCAGCATTTATCCGTGGGCAGCAGCACGTACTCAAAGCGGTTGGAACGGTAGCCCCACTGCTCCAGGGCGTAGAGCGTTTCCCCATCGTCGTAAATGAAGGGCGGAATGCTTGCGTCCACGCTGTGCGGGTCGGTGTGCCAGCGGTAAAACGTCAGCGCCTGGCGGTCCGCCAGGTTGCGGCAGCGGATGCGGTCGCCATCCACGGTCATGACTTCCTCGACGCACGCCGCACCAAAATCCTGAAAGCGCAGCGCACACCGCACCACTTCTTTCCAGTCCTGGGTAATCCAGCTTCCGTTCGGCCCCTGCCATTCCAGGCCGCCAAAAAAGTTTTCGCGAATGAAATCGGCGGTTTCCTTGGCTTTGCTGGCGGTCTGGCCTTTCTTGAGTTGCGAATCGGGAAGGGGAATCACCTGCCACTTGGCGGAAAGAATCGGCAGCTTGCAGGCTTTGAGAGTGCCTGCCACCTGGCCATCGCCGCGCCGCATCTCCTGGTAAGTCCAGATGCCGTTCACGCCGTCGAGCTTGGGGTTGTACTCACCCAGCTCGCGAATGAAGCCCGCCGTGATGGGCGTGCCGGAGAGGCCGATGACGGGCACCCAGCCCGCCCGCACCCGCTCGGTATAGCCGGAAATGGAAATCGCTTCCGGCTGGGGCGGCGGCGGAATGGCGTGCGTGGGAGCCACGGGAAGGCCGGCGGGAGTGCTGGGACTGGGGACTAGGGGCTGGGCGTTAGGGGTTAAGACGCGGGGCCCCGCCAGCGGCGCTTCGCCGCGATTCGCGCCCGGCATCTGGATATTGGGCAGCGCCGGGGAATTCTGAATGCTGAATTCTGAATGCTGAATTCCCACCTCGCGGTCCGCGAGCGCCACGGCGGTATCAATCTGCGATTGCAGCCGCTTTGACGCGCTCTCCATGTCGCGAATCAATGCCCGAGTTTGATGGCCGTTACCACTGCTCTTCATTAATCGCTTCTCATCGCTTGGGGAAAACTTCCGCCCTCGTGTCGCGCCAGCTTTCTAAGCCGCAAAACATGCTGAACGGTTCAATCGTGATCCGGATTGATTGCGTCTCCTGCCCATCGTCAAGTTTGTGGGTGTCGCCGTGGCAATCAACCCTAACAAACGGTGCGAGCCCTTTCGGTTGCGCCGCAAGGGCTGCCGCCACGATCTCATGCGCCAAATTCTTTAATCTTTCTCCATCACCCTTCAGGTGAGTAATTCGCTCAAATCGATCAGCCGTCTCCGGCGCGATCGTCTCTGGGCGCCCCGAGATCTCCACTTGCCACCATTGGGTGTGCTCGACCCTTCCCCGCGGTATAGGAGCCTTTTTTTCCTCAGCCATTGCTATCTCCCCCTTTCCCGAACTGTGTCCTTTGCTTTTCATTGATTCACTGATTCACTGAATCATTGATTCAGTTACCAACCCAATGCCGTCTTCGCCTGCCTACTGCCCACTGCCTACTGCCGACTGCCTACAGCACCATGCTGGCAAATCCCGCCGTCACCGGCGTTCCCGCCACTGCGCAATCCGCAAAAGTTGATGTGGGCACTTCCGCCGCCAGGTTCGCCATGGCCTTTGCCCAAAAGGCTTCCGCGTGCGAATACATCTTTTTCTTGCCGCCCGACGGCGTGTCCATCTCGATGCGCGGGGCGTCAAAAGTAACTGCTCCGCCGGTCTGTTCGCGCTTGATGGCCAGCAGCTCCTGGCGCACGTCCAGGTTGCGTGGCACGCGGTCCTTGTGCTGCTCCATGCGGCGCTTCATGGTGACCGCCATGGCGGTTTTGATTTTGATGGACTCCGCCAGGCCGCGCTCGCCCGCGCCTTCGCCCTGCGGCATGCGCTTCACCGAGCCGCCGAAATTCACTCCCATCACCTTGCCGGGAAACTTGGCGTTGAAGTAGTCATACATGGGCGAGCCGATTCCCGTCGCGTCCAGAGCCACGCGGTCCGCGAGGTCCACCAGAGGCTCAAGCCACTCCACCTGGCTCATCTTTCCCGCGCGCCTCTCCGCGTCGGAAACAAAGAAGGGCATGTTGTGCTGCCACTCGATGTGCCGCGCCCAGGCGATATCGCCAATCCATTCGTCCAGCCACGCGCAACTGCGGTCACCGCTGCGGCCAAAATCGATTCCCAGGAATCGCCGCCCTTGCAGTTTTTGCAGCAGGCTGAGGGGAAGCTGCATGGTGGCGCCGTCATCTTCCGCCGCGCTTACCAGTTCCAGCGTCAGCCAGGAGCCGATGGCCTTCAGGAAGATGCAGTAAAATTCCTGCATCAAACTGTCGGTATCGCCCTTGTAAAGCTGCCGCTGCTCCGCCATGTTGATGGGGCAGCCCTCGGCAATCGCCATCTCGGCGGTCAGGTAGTGCCAGCTCCACGCGCCGTCGCGCAGGGGGTTTTGCGCGGGCGCAATGCCGTCGGTCAGCCCCACCTCATGCGCGAGATCGAAGAACTTGTTCTGTTCGCCGTTCGGCGTGGAGAGCACGCGCAGCTTGTGCCCCAGGGCGAGCTGCCGGGTGATGGCGGCCCACACGCCGTAGCATTCCTTGACGTGGGCGTACTCATCCAGGATGGAATGGCCGGGATAACCGCGCGCCGTGCGGGGATTGCAGGGCAGGGCGATGATGCGTGAGCCGTCGGAAAAATCGCACCGGTGCTGGATCAGGTCGGTCTTGCCCAGCTCGTCGGCAAACGCCTCGTGGTAGATTTGCGCGGTAAAGTTCATGGCCTCTTTGATTTTCCCCACGCCTTCCATCATGAATTCCACTGCCTGCGCATCGCCCGCGCTCATGTACGTCCAGGTGGTGCGCCGCTCCAGGCAATCCAGCGTGGCTTCCACCGCCGTGCCAAAGCTGAAGCCGGCCCGCGCCGTCTTTACCGCGCCCTTGAACCGCGCCCGGTCATCCACCCACCGTTGTTGGTACGGGTAGATTTGGATCACCGGCGGCAGGGTGGGGCGGCAGTCCGAAGACACGCTCACGGATCCGGTTGATGTCCTCGAGGGTGACGGGCTTCCCGCTCGCAATTTGCTGGCTCGCTTCATCGGTTACTTCTTCCATCGTCTGGCGGTACCGGTCGATCTTCAGTTGCAGTTCGCGGTTTTCTTTCTCCAGGCGTTGGGCATCGAGCTCCAGGCGCTTCTGTTCGATTTCCAGCTTCCCCGTCTCGATCTTGAATCGCCCCTGGCCTTCCGCCCTCCGCCGCCGTTCCGCCATCAGTTTCAGCGGGTCGGACTCCATCAGCCGCTGCTTCTGCGTGATGATGCCGACATCCACAAACGCTTCGATCAGGTCCTGGCGCTCGGCCGTGGGATTCTCTTTCTGCAACTCCAAAAGGGCGCGGCCCTGGCCCAGAGCGTCCGTATAGCTTTTTATTTCCGCATCCTTCTTTTTCCAGATCCGCAGCAGGTAGTGGTTGGAAAGCGTCTGCGGCGATATCTCTTCCTCGTACTGCTCCCGGATGGCCGCCGCGATTTGCGGGAAGGGCATGCGGTCGCGGCTGGCCTGCTCCACGAATTCCAGCAGGCCCGGATGCGCCAGGCCCAGCTCTTCCACCCTCGTCCGCCTGTAGAAATCGGCCATGTTTTCCTCTTAAAGTTCCACCGCCGGAAAGCGCACGCCGGGAATCGGGGTAATGCGCCCATCCCTTAGATCCACGGCTTTCCCCATCGCCCGCACCGTCTGGATATCCAGCTGGAGCTTGCCTTCGCGCGGGTTTTTGCGCTCTACCAGCCCGTAGTCGCTGAGATAGGTCAGGTGGAAGTCGAGCGCCTCAACGTCATCCAGCGCCCATCCCTGGCCCTCCATCATCCCCATCAGGATGTAGAGCGGCACCGGCTTGAGTTGCGCATCGATGAGGAGCAGGATAATCATCCCGCGCTCGATTTCATGGCGAACGTCATTGCTGATCTTGGTCATGAACGCACCTGTTTTTCTTCTTCGAGTAGGCGCACGCGGCTGCCCAGGGTGCGCAATCCCAGCGCCAGCGCCTCATTGGCGGTGCGCTGCACGGAAATGAAATCGCGGGTGCTGCTGGCCACGTCCTGCAACCCCTGGCCCAGTGACTGCATTCCCTGCGCGTAATTCGCCAGCGCCAGCGCCTGCGACTGCATCGCCGCGCTTGATACCTGCTGGATCTTGGCAATCTCTTCAATCGTGGCCACGGAGCGCCCCGCCGAGATTCCCCGGTGATAAATGGCGATGGAAAGCGCAATCGCCCCGAAGATGAACCCTGCAATCCCCACCGCTTCCATCATTCCAGGAGCCATCGGGAAAACCTCCGAACCAGTGGATAGTGGTTAGTGGATAGTGGTTAGGGGCTCGGGTTCGGTCCGCTGTCCACTGTCCACTGTCTTCTGCACTTCATTGCTCGGGGTCGGCAGCACATGCTTCCAGAACGCGCCGTAGAAAACGTGCTGGGCGGCGAAGGTGATAAGCAGCGTCACCAGGCCGCGCAGAATCGTGGGCGCGTCGGGATAGTGCAGCGTCACCGTGTGCGGAGCGAACTCCAGCGCGATCCCCGTGGAAGTCGCCACCGCCGCCGCAAAGCTGGTGGCCATGCAGATCAGCGGCTTCGACTTGTCTATCCATTGGAGCCACCACGCCTGGCTGCGCTTCATAAGCTGAATAACAAAAGGCATCAGGAAAGCTACCAGCGCCTGCACCTGCATCGAATTCACGTCCATCACTCCTCCACAACCGAAAATCGAAACTGGAAATTGGAAACTGGAAATTGGAAACTGCGCCAGCTTCCGATTTCTGATTTCTAATTTCCCTCTTCCTCCGTGCCTCTTGTGCCTCGGTGGTGAACTACGCCAGCTCCCGCAGCCACCAGGCGCGGCTTTCGCGCGAGTAGGCTGCCAGCCTGGAGCGGTTGCGCGCCACGTTGAGGCCGGGAGAGCGCAATGCCCAAATCATTTTTTGCTTTACGTCGCGGACGTCCGCCGGCCGCGCGGTGCACGAGCTGCTGGCCCAGGGAATCTCATCCGACACCACCACCGGCACGCCCGCCGCCACCATCTCCGCCGCCACGTAATTGAAAGTTTCCGAAAGACTCACTTGCAGGCCAATATCCATGCCGGGAAGAAAGCCCTCCATCTCCTCCGGCTCCATCCAGGGGTGTTCCACCAGGCGCGCGCCCAAGGTGGCGTCAAAAAGCGCGCGCAGGTTTTTCAGGATGTTTTCCCCCTGCATCTCGACGCGCGAGGCGTTGATGTGGAAGGCGAGGCGCCGCCCCAGTTGCCGCGCGCAGCCAATCGCCGCCAGCGCCTGTACCAGGTGGTTCTTTAGAGGGCGGATGGCGCCCAGGCACGCCACGTTCAAGGTTGCAGGGTTCCCCGCCTTGCGCTGCCCGAAGATTTGCGGGTAAAAGCTGGGAAGATAAAGCAGGCGGGAATTCTCACTTACCAGGTCGCGAAAATCTTCATAGGTCTGCTGGTCGTTGAAGGCTACAAACACATTGCTGCGCCGCAGGTAGCGCAGGATCCAGTCCATGGCAATGCCCTCGCCCGCCAGGAAGGGCAGTTTGGAATGAATGCGGATAATCCACTTCACCAGCGGATGCAGCGGAACCAGGACGGTGAATTTCTCCGGCACCACCCACAGCGCCTCAATGATGACGTGGGTGGGGCCGTAGAGCGCCACCTCGCGATCGATGCCGTTGTTGTCTACCACCTGCACAACTTTGGAAGCGATTCCCGAGGCCTCCAGCATCCGCGCGCAGTGCGTGGCGGAATTCAGCAGCCCGCTGCTGCGCTGGCCCGGGTGGCTGTAAGCCTCCCAGAATTTCAGGATGAATAGAACCTTCATGCCGTCACCATCGCTAAATCTTTTTCCAGCGTCGCCAAATCGAAGCCGCTGGCGGAAACGCCCGTAGCCTCAATCCATTCCTTCGAAACCAGCGCATACGCTTCGCTGCCATACTTTTCAAACCACGCCCACGTCATCTTTTTGGGCGCGCCCCAGGTAATGCAGGTAAGAGTAGGCAGTCGGCAGTCGGCAGTAGGCAGTGGCCCGGGGCCCGGGATTCGGGACTCGGGGCTCGGGGCGGTGTCATAGCCGACGATGTAGACCGCATGGCCGCCCCAGCTTCCCGGCTCGTCATTGGGACCGGGATTTTCCGGCACGTCCCACACATCCTGGTTTTGCGCGCTGATGGGTAATTCCAGGCCAATGTAGGCGCCACCAAACAACCAGATGGCGGTGGCAATGTCGGGAATCGGGTGATCGGGAGATAGGGAAACGTAAGCGTCGAGGGAGTGCCCGTTGAACGCTTCCTGCCGCCAGTCGTTCAGAACATCCAGCTCCACCCCGCCCTGGTCGCTGCCGGGGTCGGCGGGATTGTACCCATCCCACACTTCGTAGTAGTTGAGAATGGTGGAGTCGGGCACGGTCAGCTCCCGGCCCAGAGCGTTCAGGGTCCAGGTCTGCACCGCGTGCCCCACGGCCGCGATCGTGCAGCAGCCCAAACGGTCGTTCAGCATCATGCCGAAGTCGGTAACACCCCTGGTCCAATCGACGCTGGGAGGAGGGCTCGGCAAGGCCGCCGTCATGTAGCGGGCGAGCTTCAAGGTGCGGCGATCATCCCGCCGCGCCCGCTTGCCGAGTTTCATTTGTGAATGGTCGACCATAAAATTTGTTCATCTGGCCATCGGGCCATTGAACTGCCTACTGCCCGGTGCCTACTGCCTACAGCTCTTTGAACCTTGCGTCGCCCTTCACGATCCGGTTGAACTGCTTTTTAAAGTCTTTCGCCTTCCAGCCCTTCGCCTGGCGTTGCGGGGCGACAACTCCCATTGCCGCAGCGGCAGGCGGCGGCACCAGCGCGCCGATCTCCGTGACTGCCTGCGAGAGCAAGTTCACAACCTTGGTGACGGTGGTGTCGGTCGCGGGGTTTTTGATTTGCGCGGCGCTTTCAAGTTGCGCCACGTTCGTATCGACGGCGTTAAAGGCTGCTTGCACGGCCTGAAGGTTGGTGGCCGTGGGTGACGCCTTGTAGGTGTCAAGCGTCTTCACCAGGGCGCTAAATCCGTCCTCGATCAGCGTGGCCGCCGGAGCCAGGGCCGGATCGATCACATCCACCAGGCTGGCGGCGATAGGCACGCCCACTTCCGCGATAGACTCAGCGGTGTTTACCCAAGCGGGTATGGCGCAAGCGCTCAGGCACAGCACGCTTGCCAGTATGGTTGCCAGGATTGCCCTTTTCATTTTTACTCTCCTCTCGAATTCCGCTGACCACGGTCAGCGCGTAAAGAAACCAGATAATGGCAAAAAGAGTGTAAGCACCGTCGCTCATCTGCCCCCGGCCCTCTGCCTACTGCCTGGTGCCCATTGCCTGCTGCCTACTGCCTTCCGGGTCTTTCCCCGTGGCGTACCATTCGAGCGCCCGGGGATCGTTCAGGCGGTAAACATTCACCGCCTTGATTAATTCCGCCGAGTAGCTGGGATTTGTGGAATATCCACAGTGCTCATGGTCCGTCTGGGACGTTTTAGGCCCCAGCCGCTCGGCGAATTCTGTGGGGAAGTCCCGAACCGAATACGCCGGCGCGTAGGCCGGCGAGCGCAGCAGCATGGCGTGCCCCTGGAAAGCGCTCGCTAGCGAGGGGAAGCGCACGAACTCCGCCGGGATCGATTCCCTCTGCCCGTTCTGCATTTCCCAGGTCATGGCGTCGAAGTGGGCATACCCCTCCCTCTTCGCAAGCTGCGAATACTTGATGCCAAAGGGATTGTTGGCCAGGCGGAAAAGCGAGCTGCCTCCCCAAATCGAGCTGCCGTCGCGGGCCACCGGCGAGCCGCACCGGTTGCAGGTCACGCCCGACGCCTGCCGGTTGCCGCAGTGGGAGCAAACGTAAGCCGGCCCAGCCGCCTCAAAAATCGCCTGGGCGATGGTGATGCACGCGGGGATCCCCTCCGCCTGCTCGCCCGCCCGCGCCGGCCCTGTCACTTTTTCCAGGAAGTCGAGTTGCTGCGGGGAGAGGGAAACTGGAAGCTGGACGAGGGATGCCGCGTCCGGTTTCGAGTTTCCAGTTTCGAGTTTCATCTTTTCGTCGGTCATCTTTTACTGCCTACTGCCTACTTTTCCTTCGGGCCTCGGAAGCAGGGTGCCAAGCTCCAGCAGGGGGGAAGCTGCCAGGAACCTGACCCCCTGCTCCCCTCGGCCCGGCGCTGTCCCCGCGCAGGCTCTATGAAAAACCATATTGGAGGTGGAGTCAAGAGGAAAAAAGGGTGGTGTCTCTACCGCTAACGACTATGTTTTCTTGACTTTAGGAGGGGGGTGGGGGTAGGAGGGGGGTGGGTATGGGAAATGGAATTAGGGGTTGGGGGCTGGGGGCTGGGGGAATGCGGCAAGGTTTTGCCCGAATCCCGAGCCCCTGACCCCGAGTCCCGCATCCGTCGCCGATTATACGCGTTTTGGGCGTCGGCAAGGCGAAATTCGAGACCGTTCACAATAACTTCCTTGGAATTGAACTTTGAGCGGCATTGGGGTGACTGGCATTGCAGCTGCCGGTGCTCCACTCCCCGCCGGGGAACGGTCTTAATGGTCTGCATGTTGTAACCGCAAGTGGGACAAAACATAAAGCAGGTTCCAGGTGTCAGGTGCCGGGTGTCAGCTTCCGGAATTCGGAATCTTGAATGTTGAATTTTGCCTCAGCCAGTTCCATAACCTTCCCCACCACCCCTTTTTCGCAATTCGGACTCCGGAATCGCCGCCGGCAGGCGGCGCAGGAGGGGGCGGGGCGCCAAATGGATCGAAAAACGCCCCGCCGGTGGGGGTATCCCCCGGGCTTAGCGGGGGCAGGAGAGGCCGATTGGTGCCAAAAAACCCCATTTTCATCATTTCCGCGTCGCATTTGGTACGTAATTGCATGACCCGCTTTGCCGCCAGGACGTGCGCCTGAAAGGGGTTAGCCACCGTGGGAGGTAGAAGCTCCGTTACATAGGCAGAATTCGCCTCCTGACGCTTCCTACGGCGCTTTAAATAACCTACCTCGTCCCGCCGAATCCGCTTTACCGGGACCTCCAGGTCCCACCGCGCCCCCCGGCACTCCTTCGAGCAGTACTTCTGGTTCCCCCGCTGGGGCTTAAACACCTTCCGACAATCCGGGTTCGCGCAGGGAATCGAGGTCATGTTTAGATTTGATCTGCGTCCTCGGCGTGATCTGCGGATGGTAGCGGCCTGGCAAGCAGGACCGCCACCGATCCGAAAAACGGCTCGACGTAATTTCGCACGTTGCCGAAGGCATGCCATACAATCGCCCCGACGCGCGATTTCCCGCCAAACCACGGAAACGGCGCTTGCATGCCCAGCGCGGAAACGTTCTTCTAGTCGATAGCGAGCTTGCGAATCAGGGCGCTGCTGGCTGGCTTGCTCATAACCATTCCCTTTGCAATTGGAGCCAATTGTCATAGTGAAAGTGGGCGAGCAGATGAAACGCATTCTGCTTGTGACCTACTGTGATCAAGGTTTTCTTGCGAGCTAAGGCATAGCCAAACTCGACGTGCATACCACCGCGCGAGGTGGTGGGTTTTCGGGGTTCGTCGGGAAAAGCAATTAGGATGTCCGCCTTCTCGATGTCCTCGATATCGTTTTGGGCGAAGACCACTGCCGTGTCGGGGATTTCTCCCGCCGCTTCCTGTGCATCGCTCCAAACCGTAGACCCCTTGCCATTGAGCTGATCCTCACCGAAAAGCCACCGGCTCGTAACGGTATGGCCGCGATCTTCCAGCAGACGCTTGTAGCCCTCCATCTCAGAGCGGCGTGAGTATCTGGCTGCCAGGTAGATATTCATAATTCACCATTCCTTGCCAAGAGAGCGATGAACAAATGACCCGATGCCCTTACTGACCACTGTTTCTAAACAGCGGCAAATCCTCGATCTGCTTCTCCCCCTCCAGGCGCTTGACCTTGGTGGGGTGCGAGAGCTTGTAGTCCAGTTCATAGCGGGGAAAGCCATGACGGATGCCTTGATCCTCGTCGTCCCGAT
>PLWR01000386.1 GCA_003165615.1 Acidobacteriota bacterium
ATTCCCATTCCAAATGACACCAGCATCGCCGGCTTGGTGGCGAAGGCGTAGCCCGCTGCGAAATGTGTATAATAAAGGTTTCGATTTATTGGGGCGGGAATCAGTTGTGGCCGCTCCCCGCAAATCGCTCGCTGGGACAAAGCGAAGTTGGAAGCGCTGCCGCTCTGGGGAAGATCGATTCGCGATGGCCGGAACTTAGAACAGGGGTGCACTTTGACGTGTCCGATCTGCAATAAACGTAAGGCGAAGCGGGTGTGTCCGGCGCGCGCGGAGAGCATCTGTTCGATCTGTTGTGGCACGGAGCGCGAGGTGACCATCGATTGCCCCGGCGATTGCGTACACCTGGTGGCCAGCCGCCAAAACGATATGGCGCGGCTGGAAATCGACTGCGCCAAGGTGCCCTTCCCGGAGAGCAAGTTCAATCGCACTTTCGCCGAGACGCACGGGCCGTTGCTGTTTTATCTCGATCACGCTCTCTGCAAGTTTGCCGCCGAGCATCACGCGACAGTGGACACCGACGTCCTGGCGACGCTCCAAACGCTGGCGGAGAGTTACCGCACGCAGGCGAGCGGTATTATTTACGAGAAGCCTTTGGACTACGCGCTGCAACGAGCCTTGAACGAGAATCTGAAGGCGGCAATTACGGAGTTCCGGGAGAAGGAGGCGCAGCGCGCGGGCATGACCACCGTGCGGGACAGCGATGTCCGCGACGCGCTGATTTTCCTCACCCAGCTTTGCGCCGTGCACGAGAATGGCCGGCCCAAGGGGCGCGCCTATCTGGACTTGATCCGCCAGCAGTTTCCGAAGGAAGAATTCCAGAAGTCCGCGTCGAATATTCTGTTGCTTCCTTAGAATAGCAGTGACGAGTGATGATCTAGCAAGAACCGAAAATCGAAACCCGAAATTGGAAACTCGAAAATCGCGGCGCGTTTCGAATTTCGCGTTTCGATTTTCGCCTTTCCGTCACTCGTCACGGTTGTATTGCCATGAGCCAAGTTGATCAAGTTCGCGCCGCGGCCGACATTGTCAAGATCGTGGGCGACTATGTAAAGCTGCGCAAATCCGGCGCAAACTATACCGGACTGTGCCCATTCCATCAGGAGAAGACCCCCTCGTTCAGCGTGCATCCGGTCAAGCAGTTCTTCCACTGTTTTGGCTGTGGCGTGGGGGGCGACGTCTTCAAGTTTGTGATGCTGATGGATGGGCTCACGTTTCCGGAAGCGTTACGGCGCACAGCAGAGAAGGTTGGCATTCATATCGAAGAGGGGGCAGGCGAGGAAACATACGACGCCAACACCAGGTTGCGGGCGTCGCTGATGAAGTTGCACGAAATCGCCGCTAAGTTTTTCGCCGCGCAGTTGGGGGCGACGGCGGAAGGGCGCATGGCGCGTGCCTACCTTGCCGACCGGGGCATCACGGACGAAGTGGTGGGCCGTTTTCGCCTCGGCTTTGCGCCGGGGGACGGGCAGGGATTGGTGCGGCAATTCAGCGGCGCAGGGTTCGAGCAGGAGGCGATTGAAAAGAGCGGCTTGATTCTGGTGGATGCGGAACGCCAGCGCCCCTACGATCGTTTCCGGCGGCGCATCATCTTTCCCATCTCGAACGATGCGGGGAAGGTGGTGGCGTTCGCGGGTCGGGCATTGGGCGACGATCAGCCCAAGTACCTGAATTCCCCCGAAACGGCGATCTACACCAAGAGCCGATTGCTCTATCACCTGGATCGCGCCGGGCAGGCAACTCGCAAGCTTGATTACGCGATTCTGGTGGAAGGTTACATGGATTGCATTGCAGTGGCCTCCAGCGGCATCGAAAACGTGGTGGCTTCATGCGGCACCAGCTTAACCGAGGGGCAGATTCGCCTGCTGGGCCGTTACACGCGGCGCGTGGTGGTGAATTACGACCCGGACTCGGCGGGCATGGCAGCGACGGAGCGCTCACTGGCGCTGCTGCTGGAAGCTGGGTTCGAAGCCAAAGTGCTGGCGCTTCCCGGGGGCCTCGACCCGGATGAATTCATTCGCAAGCGGGGAGCGGCGTCGTATGGTGAGTTGCTCAAGAGCGCGCCTTCCTATCTCGACTACTTGACGGAACGTGCCGCCAGGAACCACGATATACGTAGCCCGGAAGGCAAGGTGGCAGCGGTCAACGCCATTCTTCCCTATCTCATCAAGGTGCCCAACCCCATGTTGCGCGCCGAATTGGCAGGCCGCCTGGCAGAGCGGTTGCGGGTGGATGAGCGCCTGTTGCGCGACGAACTGCGGCGGGCGGCGGGCGAGAAGCGCGGAGAAGTCCGCGTGGTGGAAGAGGTGGTGGCGGACTCGAATCACGCCGTCAAGCAATTGCTCCGCGCCTGCCTGGAGAGCGAAGAGGTGGCGGAGGCCTTGCTGCCCGAAGTCATCGAAAGTGGCGTGGCAGGCGGACTGCTTGGCGATAATGTTTTCAAGTTGTTATGGGAATCCCGGCAACGGAAGGCGAAGCTGAATCTTGCGGAATCCGAGGGGGTGCTGAGTCCGCAGGAAAAGCGACTGGCATTCGATGCGCTCTTCTGGCCGGGGGCTCCGCCGAGTTTGGAACAGGCTCAGGGTTTTTTGCGCGCGCTGAAATTCCAGCGCCTCCAGCGCGAGCGTGATAAGCTTAAACGGGAAATCGATGCCGCCGTGCAATCTCAAGATTCTGAGCGGCTTACGGAATTGCAGCGGGCAAAGTCGCAGCTTGACCAGGAAATGCGCAAGTTAGGCCGACCATAAAAAATCCGTCCTCAGGACAAACGAATTGGGTTATATTACATCTAATTTTAAGGAGCCGTGGAAGATTGACGGCTGATGACAAATTTTGCTTCAGGATTGCCAGCGGTGGCATCGCCGGAGATGTGTGCGGCGTGTCGCCTATTTCCATTTCTATGCATGACTCTAGCCTGTTGCCCGTGGGGAGGCCATCGCTTTGGCTTTTGACGATAAGTTCGACCAAGTGAACAAACTGATCAGCCTGGGAAAAGAGAAGGGCTACCTGCTTTACGACGAGGTCAATGACCTCCTGCCTTCCGACGTTCATTCCGCGGAAGACCTTAGCGATCTCCTCTCCATGTTCGACAGTGAGGGGATTGAGGTGGTGGATTCCCCGCGGGGCAAATCTCCCGAAAGCATTGCGCTGGATAAGACGGACGACATCAAGCCCGATGAAGCGGGCGAGGATGTTGAGCTGGATTTGACTCCCGGAGCTCTGGACAAAACCAACGACCCGGTGCGGATGTACCTGCGGGAAATGGGCACGGTCCCGCTGCTCACTCGCGAAGGCGAAGTGGAGATCGCGAAACGCATCGAGCGCGGCCAGATGAAGGTTTTCAAGGCCCTCTCCCGCTCTCCCGTGGTGATTCAGGCCATGTTTGCGCTGGCCCGGCAACTCAAGGCCGGGGAAAAATCCATCAAAGAAGTCGTGGTGTTTGATGACGAAGAGTTGCTGGAGGACCGCGTCATCCATCGCTTAAAAGAGGTAGTGGGCACCATCGATGAGATGGAGCGCCTTTACAAGAAGCTGGGGCAGTTGCGAATCAAGCGTGACGGCATTCCGCGCAGCAAGAAGCCGCGCGATTTTCGCCGCTACAGTTGGGCGGTGGCCGAGCATCGCATCCTGATTTCACAACTGCTGCGATCGATCCAGTTCACCCACACGCAACGCAAGGCGCTGATTGGGGCGCTCCGCCTGGCGGTGGACGAAATGCGCCCGCTGGAGCGCGAGGCCAATCGCCTGGAAAAGCGTGTGGAAGCAACCCGCACCAACGGCAACAAGGATCTGCGCAAAGAGCTTCGCCAGGCACGGACGAATGTGGAAGAGTTTGAAGGGCGCATTCAAGCCACCACCATGGAGCTGCGCCGCAGCTACCAGAACATTGTGCTGGGGGAGGAGCAGGCGGAAGCCGCCAAGCGCGAACTGATTGAAGCCAACCTCCGGCTGGTGGTCTCCATCGCCAAGAAATACACCAATCGCGGCCTCCAGTTCCTGGACCTGATTCAGG
>PLWR01000397.1 GCA_003165615.1 Acidobacteriota bacterium
AGAGGCTTCTTATCTACCGCGCGGATTCGAGTGAACCCCCGCCCCTGGAAATATCGCACCAACGCCCCCCCAATAAATCCGCCTGCCCCCCCAACTACGATCAAGCCATTCTTGTCCGGACCTGCTTTCTTATTGGCCACTGATTGCTTTTGCATGATGCCTCCCCCTATGAAGCGAAATTCGATGTAATAGCGCTGGACTTTCCCCTTGACCATCCAGGAGAATGGAAAATGATAACAGATTGAGCAGAAATAACCACCTGCATACAACTGAAGGGTAGAAGCCCATATTTGGACTGGACGGCGTGTGGCGAGACGTTCTCCTGCTGGAGCGACGCAGCCATGTGGCGGCCCTTTGAATCCCTCTGGTCCCTTTGTATCCGTGCGGCGGTCGTGGAGTGGGCGGATGAATTCAGGTACAATGGGTGCCAGGGCAACGACTATCGCTTGAAATCGCCAAAAGGGTATGACTCCGCATGATCTGTTCTTGCCAGCATGCGGTGCAAGGTCTCTGCGGCCACGCCCCGAAGGAGAGGAGCTTTCATGTCCACAAATCCTCCGAGTAAACCCACTTCGCGCTTTAAGCTGCGGATACAGGCCACGCCGGAGTCCACCCTGGTGATTTGCAGCGGCAAGCTAACGGCGGAAGTGGCGGCGGAATTCAAGCAGGAAATCCGGGCGTTGGTTCCTCAAACCAAGCGCATCGTTCTGGACCTGAATGACGTCGGGTTCCTGGATAGCTCGGGGCTCGGCGCCATCATTGGGGTTTACGTCACCGCCAAGAAAACCCAACGCGAATTACAACTGATCAACCTGTCACCGAAGGTCCGCGACTTGCTAGGGATGACCAACATGCTTTCCGTGTTCGAGTCCGCCGGCCAATACGGCGCACGAATCATGTAACCCTCGCCCCCCAAACAGGCTTGGACAAAAGGTCTTGCTCGGGCTGATTCGAGCCTGCGTTCCGCCCTCGGTTGTGGCAGCAGTGCTCACCCATTAACTGGGGCAGGCTGCTTTCCCCGGTTCACAATGGCGTTGACAATGCCGCCAAAGATCGCCCCTATAATCGACGTCCACCCTATCCACGCTGTCAACTGCGGCAGAATGGCGGCGTAAAGGAACTTGGCCTGAAGGGGCAGGTGCGCGAGCGCCGGGTCCACCGCATCGTAATGTGTGCCCCAGCCGGCGCCACCATTTCCGCTCATGGCAAAGTACATCACCACCAGCACCGGGATGCGCGCCAGAAGAGCATAGTCCAATAGCGCTCGCCCCAGGGAGCGCCATCCGATGACGGGCACAAATCCCGCCAGCAGCATGATGGGGAACGCCGCCAGGGTGAGCATCGTGGGATGATGCATCGTATGTTGAAACAGCGCGCCGGCAAGAACGTAGGCGACCAATCCGAGAAATGCAAATCCGATCGCCTTGCCGGAACTCGCGGGTCCTTCTCCCTTGGAGGCGAGCTTGAGGGCAAAATAGGGCCCGAAGATGATGGGCAACCAGGCGATGCCCACCACCGCGGCGCCTCCGCCCGCCGCCGTATTGAACCAGGGTTTAGGCCAATGTTTGAGTTCGCCTACCACTCGCAGAATGGTCACCGCGAGCGTAATCACGGCGGGGATGGTGACGAGCCGGGGAATGTTTACCGCTTTTGCGTCTGCCATGGAATCCTCCTTGAACCAGGAAGCCTGCAATGAAAGCTGGATACTAGCGCATTTCTTGCCTGCGTGCGCAAGTTTTGGGAAACCGGTTCGTGACCACTGGGCTATCCAGCCGCTACGGCAGTGACACATTCTTGAGGTGTGTGGCCATGTACCAGCGGTTGTCCCAGGGATACTTGACGGCCGCGCGGCGGTCTCCGTAAGCCTGACCAGCCGGCGCCTCAAGGGATGTTGCACCTGCCTCGATCGCCCGGTGGTAATGGGCATCGCAATCCCCGACGTACGGGTAAAACATGATGCAATGGCGGGGAGCGATCCGGGAAGCGCCCTTCGCCGTTGACAAATTGTCCAAAGGCGAAATAATATACCACTGGGGCAATCCAAAATCAGGTTGTTGTACAGATTTTTGCTGCGGCTGTCGAAAGCATGCAGGTGAGGCAGGCTCATTCTTAACCTCGGCCCATCTCTTTCGTCAGGCGTGGACACTCAGTTTAAAGGGGAGGATCTAACGATGACCAAGACCATTCGAAAAGCTTTGGTGGGCGCTGCACTGACGGGATAACCGTCGGGCCGCCGCTCCCTGCACCTTCCTTTTCGCTTCTCTCCTGATTCTCTTCTTCGGACCCGGAAAGCTCTCCTTGGATACCCTGATTGTCTGGTATCGTAAGAAACGCGCGTCAAAATCGGATGTGGCCGCAAGCTGAATGTGCATGGAGCCGGGTGCATTTGCTGACTCTTAGGTCTCTGTGCCTCTGTGGTGAATCCTTCTTGAGATACAATCGGGGCGACCTATGAAACGCGAATATCCAAAGCATCCCCTGGTGGGCGTGGGTGGCGTGGTGATTGATCGCGGCCGCGCCCTGCTGATTCGCCGTGGCAAGGAGCCGCTGAAAGGTGAGTGGTCCATTCCCGGCGGCATGCTGGAACTGGGCGAGGAACTGGCGGCAGGGGTGCAACGCGAGTTGAAAGAAGAGACCGGCCTGGACGTCGCCCCCCTGGAGTGCATCCTGGTGTTTGACCGGATCCTGCGCGAGGACGACCGAGTGAAGTATCATTACGTCATTGTTGATTATCTCTGCCGCCGCAAGCGTGGACGGCTGCGCCCTGCTTCCGACGTGGTTGACGCGCGTTGGGTGCGGCGTGAGGACCTGCCCCAATACCATCTGACGGACCTGGCTACGGCAGTAATCCTGCAAGCGTTCAAAATGGCCATCGGGCGGCGGTGAAAGTCCATTCGGCACGGAGGAGTTTTCTTCATGCATAGTCTGAAGGTTTGCGTGTATTGCGCCTCAAGTCAGCAGTGCGACCCCGCCTACCTGGATGCCGCCGAGCGGCTGGGGCGCCATCTGGCAGGTCACCAGGCGACGCTGGTTTACGGAGGAGGCGGAGCGGGAGCCATGGCGCGGCTGGCGGAAGGCGCGCTGGGCGCGGGCGGCAAGGCGATCGGCATCATCCCGCGCTTCATGGTGGAGCTGGAGTGGGGACACAAGCAATTAACCGAATTACACATTGTCGAAGACATGCGCGAGCGCAAGCGCCGGATGCTCGACGGCGCTGACGCCGTGGTGGCTCTGCCGGGAGGTTGCGGTACCCTGGAAGAGCTGTTCGAGGCCATAACCCTGAAGCGTCTGGGCCGTTATCTCGGGCCGATCATCCTGGTGAACACGCGTGGTTTTTATGACCGTGTCGTGGCGGCCCTCGAACATTGCATCGCGGAACACTTCATGGACGCCCGGCATCGCGATATTTGGACGGTCGTGAACGAACCGGAAGACGTCATGGGCGCCATCCAAACCGCGCCCCGCTGGAGCGCCGAGAATCGTAACTTCGCGGTGCTGTAGGCTGGACCGGTCGGAAGGGTTCTTGGCAAGGGCCCTCGGTTGGACGCCCGCAGATGCATCTCCCCTCGCGCCGGGGTTCCTCTGCACAATAGAAATAGTCCGGTGTCACGGCGCCGCCGGAGCCGTCTTGCCGCGGCAAACCAGTGCGGTCACGATTGTGCCCACGAACGTCCCCACCAGCACCGTAAAGGCTATCCAGATGACCATCTGCGGCAGAAAAGCGACCATCATAAACTTGCCGATGAAGGACGCCGTCCCGAAATAATTCCCTGCCATAGTGTGCACTTTTGAACAGACAAACCTCCGCCAAGGGTGTTTTGATTGCTGTGCGGGACACAAAAATGGAATCCTTGGCTACGCAGCCAGCCGCTCGCGGACCCAATCAGGAGATGCCACGTGAGCTTTTTGCTGGAGCGGCAACTGTAATGGTGCTAGACTTGGCCGCGAGTCGTGGAAACTGCCGCGTGGGGTTTTCGGCCAATAAATTAATTGTGGTTTTCGAGGTACCCGCCCCCGTAGTGTCACCTTCCCGCGTTATGAGGTGTGCGAAAGTCAGGGGTATAAGGTAGGGACAGGGCTGTGCTTCAAACTCAGAGGCTTGCGATCAGGCTACGTCGTGGCACTGTTAGCCGCGCACATCGATAAGGGATTGGCAACACTCTCACCTGGGGGGGGATAATCATGAAAGTCCTTCTGGTCTACCCGGAATTTCCTGACACGTTCTGGAGCTTCAAGCACGCGCTGCCCTTCCAAGGCAAGCGTTCGGCGTTTCCTCCCTTGGGACTGCTCACCGTTTCCGCGATGCTGCCCAAACAATGGCAAAAGCGTCTTGTGGATCTAAACGTCCAGCGCTTGAAAGATTCGGACTTGGATTGGGCGGACGTAGTGTTCTTCAGTGGCATGATTGTGCAAGGACCTTCGATGCAGGAGCTGATTGCGCGCGCCAAACAGCGCGGCAAGCGAACGGTGGTGGGCGGACCCATCGTCAGCGCTCACGACCCGTCGATTTCCCAAGCCGACCACGTTGTGGAAGGTGAAGCCGAGGAGATGATTGACCAGCTTGCCGAGGACCTCGAGCGCGGGACTGCGAAGCAACACTACGTCAATCCGCAAGTGGTCGATGTCACGCGCGTCCCGCTGCCCGACCTTCACCTGGCCCGGCTACGCCGCTATAGTTCCATGTCCATTCAATTCTCTCGCGGCTGCCCTTTTACCTGCGAGTTCTGCGACATTATTGAAATCTACGGCCGTCGTCCGCGCACCAAAACCCCTGACCAGGTGTGCGCGGAACTCGACCAACTCCACCGCCTGGGCTGGCGCGGCTCGGTCTTTATGGTTGACGACAACTTTATCGGCAATAAGAAGAGTGTAAAAGCTCTCCTCCCGCGCCTGGTGGAATGGATGCACGACCACAAATTCCCCTTCACCCTTTACACCGAGGCTTCACTGAACCTGGCGGAAGACGAAGAAATGCTGGGGATGATGCGCGAGGCCCATTTCACACGGGTTTTCCTGGGCATTGAAACCCCGGTGGCCGAAAGCTTGAAGGAAACCACCAAGTTCCAGAATCTCCGCAAAGATTTGCTGGAGAGCGTGCGGCTGATCCAAGCTTATGGCATGGAAGTCATGGCGGGCTTCATCGTGGGATTTGACAGCGACCCGCCCGACGTCTTTGACCGGCAAATTGAATTCATCCGTCAGGCGGCGATCCCCCTCTCCATGGTCGGATTGCTTACTGCCCTGCCCAACACTCAATTATGGCGGCGGCTCAAGGCGGAGGGACGGCTTCTGAAATCCAGCCTGGGCAACAACACGCTGGCGGACTTGAACTTCATCCCGCGCATGGAGACCCAAGTACTTCTGGACGGCTACCAACGCATTCTCCAGACTATCTATAACCCACGCGAGTACTTCCAGCGCGCTTCGGCTTTCCTTTCCCAATTGGGCAAAGGATCGCGCTCGCCCCTTGTGTTCTCGGACGTGATGGCACTCGGGCGGTCCCTTTGGCGGCAGGGATTGCTCAGCAACTACCGCCAGGAATACTGGAAATTCCTGGCCCAGTCTGTGCGGCGCCACCGGCACCACTTCAGCAAGGCCGTAACGCTGGCGATTATGGGCCACCATTTCTTCGAACTCACCAGCGCCACAGAAACCAATTGAACTTTGGATTTTAGATTTTGGATGGCAGAGTCAGGCGCCGTTTCCCTTAGCGTGCATTTCTCACCCCGAATTTGGAAGGGCGGGGGCTTTAGCCCCGCCGTTACAAGGCGTATTTGATTATTTTTGTGTCCTGCGCCCCGCACAGCTTGCAGCCGCAAGCTGTGCGGGGCGCAGGACGAATAGAGGGTGGGGCCGCTATTTCGGCGGGGCTGAAGCCCCGCCCTTCCAGCAACCCCCGTTCAAGCAAGATGAGAAACACGGGTTAGCATACTGTTCTTAACATGAAAACCTCAGTGTGTTGCGGAGAGACCGGCCAAGCCAGAATCGAAAATTCAAAATCATTACCCCTTCTTCAATTCCGCCAGGACCAGCCGGCCGCACTCCC
>PLWR01000433.1:0-336 GCA_003165615.1 Acidobacteriota bacterium
CCTTCACCGCGTTTCTTGCCGCTCTTCGGGTGGATAGTGAACGTCTTGCTACCCGGTGGCCAGGCACACTTTTTCACGGAGGCGTGAAGTGACCTACGGGTATCCTTCCAATGCTTGGATTCCGCATAGGGGCCGCAATTTATCACTGTCTCAATGTGAACGATTTTCATGAGATCTCCCGGTACAGTTTCGCAAGGAACTGAACGGGATCAACGCCGAGCGCGCACGCCACCTCGCGGAACTCGACCACATCGAGTCGGCGCTCGCCGCGCTCGTACTTTGACACGAATGACTGCGGTCGATTGAGGCGCGAAGACAACTCGGCTTGGGTAAGAT
>PLWR01000433.1:395-3136 GCA_003165615.1 Acidobacteriota bacterium
TCTTCTATTACGTCTACGGGGTTCTGCACCATCCCGAATACCGCGCGAAATACGCCGAGAACCTGAAGCGCGAACTGCCGCGCATTCCGCTCGTGGGCACTGTCATTCTGAGGAGCGAAGCGACGAAGAACCCCGGTAGTGCTGGGAACGCAAATACAGGGGTTCTTCGCTGCGCTCAGAATGACAGTGGGGCGGTGCCTCAGCATGACAAGGATGTGTTTTGGGCCTTCGCCAAAGCCGGGAAGGAGCTGGCCCGGCTGCACATTGATTACGAGAAGCTCGAACCGTGGCCGCTGCAATTTATCGAGACGACTGTCGTAACGCCGGCGTCCCGCCGGCAACCCGATAGCCGCCGGGACGGCGGCGTTACAGCAGCGGCGGTGGGGACACCGCCGCAACAGAATGCTTCCTTAGCGGCGAGTTCACCTCGCCATGGCGGCGTAAAGCCGCCGCTACAGACGGCCGAGCGACGCTCGGCCCTACGGAGTGCCGACCTTAAGGTCGGCGCTACAATTCCGCTTTCCTATCGCGTCGAGGATAAGATGCGGCTCTCCAAAGATCACCGCTCGCTCAGGGTGAACGATTCCCTGACGCTGGGCGGCATCCCACCCGAAACCTTTGAATATCGCCTGGGCAATCGCAGCGCGCTGGAATGGGTGATTGACCAATACCAGGTAACGGAAGACAAGCACAGCGGCATCCGCTCCGACCCCAACCGCCCCGACGACCCCGAATACATCGTGCGCCTCGTGGGCCAAGTCATTCATGTAAGCCTAAAGACCGTTAACCTTGTAAAGTCCTTGCCCGCCCTCTAGCGGCGGATGAGCGCAACGATATGCCCAAAACCCCTCAACTGGTTTGCCAGCATCTGAAGAACATCAGCCGGGATGCGCTAAAAAAATACCTCGTGGTCATTGAAGAGACTAACACCGGATACTCGGGGTATTCCCCCGACTTGGAAGGCTGCGTCTAGACCGGCAAAACACGCGAAGAAGTCGAAAAGAACATGCAAGAGGCAATCGCGTTCCACTTGGAGGGCCTGCGCCTGGAAGGCCTCCCTGTGCCCACGCCCCATTCATATTCCACCTACGTAGAGGTCCCCGCGTAATTCTGCACCCGATCCCTTGGCACCAACCCTATCCCCTGTCCACCACCACCCGTTAATCCTGAATTCCGCAGTTGAAAATAAAGGACTTGCCGTAAGCTATCACAAGATTTGGCCTAAGCTTAGTATTTTCAATGTCTTGGCATGGACAAATCCAACTTCGGCGAAGTTGGATTTTCACAGGCTAATCCATTGGAAAATGGCATCTTAGCCTTCGATCCGCTGCTGAACTTCGGAATTCAGGTTAATCCTCCCCACATTTCAGGAGGGGGCTGCCCGGTTCAGGAATGCGGCGCTGTGTCGGTTGCCCACGGGGAAATTTCGGGCGGATGGTAATCGTACCTCGTCATGAATTCCGACACCAGGTTTCTGCTCACCGTTCCATCGTCGGCAAGGGCCTTGATGGCTGACAACGCGATACTGGTTCGGTCCACCTCAAAGAACTTGCGCAGGGATTGGCGCGTGTCGCTGCGGCCAAAGCCGTCCGTTCCCAGCGTGACGTATCTTCGCGGGACCCAGGCGCGGATGAGGTCGGGGACGGCGCGCACATAGTCGGTGGCGGCAATCACCGGCCCCACGGTGGGGATCAGGCATTTATCCACCCACGACAATTGGGGCGGTGCGGCGGGGTTGATTCGATTCCAACGCTCGAGTTCCAAGCCCGACCGGCGCAGTTCCGTGAAGCTGGTTACGCTCCAAACGTCGGCGGCAATATTCCAATCACGCTCCAGTAAATCGGCGGCGGCCCAGGCCTCGCGAAGGATGGTTCCAGACCCCAGCAATTGAACGCGCGGTGGCCGGGTCTTTCCGTTCCTCGGACTGTGACCTTTAGCCCCTGCAGCCGGCGCTGGCTGGGCGGTCTCGCCGGTTCGCGCAGTCAAGGTTCCGGCCAGCGCGCTGGGGCGTACAAGGTACATTCCGCGAATGATTCCCTCTTCCGCCCCCTTGACCATGGGGGGATGAACATAGTTCTCATTCATCAACGTCATATAGAAGAAAGCGTCTTCCTGCTTATCGAGCGTGACCTTCAAGCCGTGTTCCAGAATCACCGCGACTTCATACCCAAAACAGGGATCGTAGGCGCGGCAGGTGGGGACGGTCGAGGCGATAAGGTGACTGGTGCCGTCCTGGTGTTGCAGGCCTTCGCCCGACAGCGTGGTGCGCCCGGCCGTGGCTCCCAGCAAAAACCCCCGCGCGCGCGAATCTGCCGCTGCCCAGATCAAGTCTCCGACGCGCTGAAATCCAAACATCGAGTAATAGATGAAGAAAGGAACCATGGGGATCGAGTGGTGCGTGTACGACGTCCCGGCGGCAATCCAGGAGGAAAGCGCAGCGGTCTCGGTAATCCCCTCTTCCAGGATTTGGCCATCCTTCGATTCCCTATAATAAAGGTAGTTGTCCTGGTCGGCGGGCTCGTAAAGCTGCCCGCAGTGCGAGTAAATTCCAATCGTGCGGAACAGGGCCTCCATGCCGAAGGTCCGCGCCTCGTCAGCCACAATGGGAACGATTCGCGGACCCAAAGTCGGGTCCTTCAGAAGGGCGTTGAGCGACCGGGCGAAGGCGACGGTGGTCGACATTTCGCGCTCCTCCGGCTCAAAGGCAAATGCCGCAAAGGGGGGTATGTATTTCACTCCGG
>PLWR01000404.1 GCA_003165615.1 Acidobacteriota bacterium
AATCATTCCATCTTGCCGACAGCGAGAAAGCATTCTGGGCCGCCGCCGTGCATCCACGCAGCCTTGCCGAAAAGATCGAAGCACGGTTCGAGGAATATCTCCTGCGCGTCATGCGGCACGCTGCCCAGTTAGCCACGCCGGGAGATGTCGCTTGGTTTCTTGCCTCCTATGCGCGGGACGCACGAGCGCGCATTGAGGGTGTTGAACTGGCCGCACTGGCAACGGTGCGTACGGCGCTGGAAGAAGCCCTGGGCCTGAAGTTCGAGGGTAAGAAAGGCGAGCACTTTTTCCGTTCCAGCCTGGTTCAAACCCTCTTTTATGGCGTTTTCTCAGCCTGGGTGTTGTGGAGCAAGCAACGTAGCGCCGGCCTCTGGCCGGCAGGCCAGCGGGACGCTGGCGTTACGGCGCGGTTCAACTGGTACGAGACAGCGCGGTATTTGCGCGTGCCGATGATCTCCAAGCTCTTCCACCTTGTCGCCGACCCGCAAGAACTTGAAGCCCTCAAGCTCACGGAAGTGTTGGATTGGGCGACCCAGGTTTTGAACCGCGTTGACCGCCCCTCGTTTTTTAACAAGTTTCAGGAATCGCACGCGGTGCAGTATTTCTACGAGCCATTCCTGGAAGCCTTTGACCCGGAGCTGCGCAAGGAACTCGGCGTCTGGTACACGCCGCCGGAAATTGTGAAGTACATGGTGGAACGCGTGGACACAGTTCTTCGTGAGGAATTGAACCTACCGGACGGGTTGGCCGACAAGAATGTTTATGTGCTCGATCCTTGTTGCGGCACAGGTTCCTATCTCGTGGAAGTCCTCGACCGCATTCACCGCACGCTCAAAGCGCGAGGTGAGGACGCCCTGACCGCGAGCGACCTCAAGGAAGCCGCTCAAAAGCGAGTTTTCGGATTTGAGATCATGCCCGCGCCCTTCGTCGTCTCGCACTTACAGCTCGGCTGACTTTTGCAGAACATGGGCGCGCCGCTGTCCGAGAGGCCCAGGGAACGGGTTGGCGTTTATCTCACCAACGCTCTCACCGGCTGGGAGCCGCCCAAAGGTCCCAAGCAGCGCCTTATCTTTCCCGAGTTGGAGGAAGAACGCGATGCCGCCGAGCACGTCAAGCGTGAGGTACCAATCCTGGTAATTCTCGGCAACCCGCCCTACAACAGCTTCGCGGGAATTGCCAGGATGGATGAAGAGCGCGACCTTTCCGAATCCTACCGCACCACCAGGCAAGCGCCCGCTCCGCAAGGCCAAGGCCTAAACGACCTTTACGTACGGTTCTTCCGCATGGCCGAAAGGCGCATTGTGGAGAAGACCGGCAGGGGCGTGGTGTGTTTAATTTCCAATTACTCTTGGCTCGATGGCCTTTCCTTCACGGGCATGAGGGAGCGGTATCTGGAAGCGTTTGACCGCATCTGGATTGACTGCCTGAATGGAGACAAGTACAAGACCGGCAAGCTGACCCCCGAAAGTGAGCCTGACCCCAGCGTCTTTTCGACGGAGTCTAATCGCGAAGGCATTCAGGTGGGGACGGACATCGCGCTGCTGGTTGTAGGGGCGGGGCCTGCCTCGCCCGAGGGCGCTCGAAGCAGCGCCCCGACCAAGATCATCCGGTTCCGCCATCTGTGGGGCAAAACCAAGCGCCAGCAATTGCTAGAAAGCGCCGAGCAGGATGGGAAGACGTTGTACCAGGAGCTTATCCCTCCGCTTGACCTTGGGCTGCCGTTCGCGCCAGCGCAGGTGACGACGGGTTATCTGCAGTGGCCTTTGCTGCCTGACCTATTTCCGGTTTCCTTTCCGGGAGTGAAGACCAGCCGTGATGACGTGGTCGTGGACATCGACCGGGAACGTTTGGTTAAGCGGATGGAGCAATATTTTGACATGGAGATCAGCCACGAAGAAATGCGCCGCATCTCTCCCAGCGCCATGACGAGCACCGCGCGATTTAAGGCGGAAGAGGTCCGCGATCACCTTCGCAAGCGCGGTTTCTTTCCAAAAAACATAGTCCCTTATTGCTATCGCCCCTTCGATGTGCGCTGGCTCTATTGGGAGCCAGAGACAAAGCTGCTAGACGAGAAGCGGTCTGAATATTTCCCGCATGTATTCGAGGGAAACCGTTGGCTGAGTGGAGGGCAACGCAATCGCAAGGAAGCTTTTTACCAACCGCAGTACACAACCGTGTTGGCGGACCATCACATCGTCGAATCAAATGTCGGGATGTTTCCCCTCTACCTCCGCGCCGAGCCCGCTGGCAAATCTCTCATGCTTGCCCCGGATCCGCACGATCCTCGCATCTTGCCTAGCGGTAAACGGCTGAACATCAGCGATTCCCTCGTCACCTACGTGATGCACGCGGCGACGATAGATGACGCTCCGAGCGCCTTCTATCATGCCCTACCGATTCTCCACTCTCCCACCTACCGCACGGAAAACTCCGGGGCGCTGCGCCAGGACTGGCCGCGCATTCCGCTGCCGGACAATAAGGAAGCATTGCTCGCCTCGGCGGCACTGGGCAGACAGATTGCCGCATTGCTCGATACTGAGGCGCTTTTCGTAGCGCCGGCTTCCAGCCGGCAAGCCAGCGGGACGCTGGCGCTACAGAGGATCGCCACCTTCACCTTGCCGCACGGAACGACTCTGGATGAAGCGAAGCACTTCGCTGTTACCGCCGGGTGGGGACATGCCGGCCAGGGCGGCGTCACGATGCCGGGCAAGGGAAAGATCATCGAGCGCGATTACAGCGCCGCGGAACGTAACGCCGGCTTCCAGCCGGCACAGGGGAGCCGGCAAGATGCCGGCGCTACAGCGCAGCAGGATGCCGGCGCTACGTTGGGTGACCGCACTTGCGACGTTTACCTTAATGAATTTGCCTACTGGTCCAACATTCCACTACGGGTTTGGGAATACACCATCGGCGGCTACCAAGTCATGAAGAAATGGCTCTCTTACCGCGAGGAGCGCTTGCTGGGCCGCCCCCTGACGAAAGATGAAGTCCGCTACGCCCAGGAGATGGCCCGCCGCATCGCCGCCATACTTCTACTCGAACCGGCCCTCGACGCGAATTATCAGAACGTGAAGGCGCACACCTTCCCGTGGAAGGGCTGATTGCGTTGCGGTGGCATTGCTACAGCCGCGGGCTGGCGCAGACCTCAGCTCTTGGAGGTCTGCGATCTCCCGCAGGGACTCCGAAAGCGGGTAGCGCAGTTCTTAAATGGATAATATTATAAAGAGGATGTTATGAACAGATGAAAGCTGGTAGCGCAGAGTCTCGCTGTTCAGAGACTCTGCGGCTTTTCCACGATTCAACATTAAGCCCATCAGTCAGGCATTAACAACATGTGGATGTTTTTCGAATAAAGAACCGCAGAGTCTCTGCAAGGCGAGACTCTGATACCCGCTTGTTCGATAGGGGTTGCCGGGGGATTATTGTCGGCGCGTCGACAGTGGGTCTACCACACCGTCAAATCTTCCGTCAACTCGAGGGTCAGCCACCCTTCCTGGGGGAGAATCTGGAGGGGCAGCCCATTCATCCAGATGGAAACCTGCAATTTAATGCGCTCGTGCGGCGCGACGCCCAGGATGCTGTAATCGAGCCGGAGTTCGAAGATCCGGGAGAATGCCACTTGCACCTGGTCGCCGGTTCCCAGGGGCACCAGCAGTGGTTCCTCACCCTTCCAGAATTCCAAAGCCTTGACGGCCCCTCCGCTGATCAAAGCATGCAGACGGGTGCGATTCGCGCTGTCAACATTGACACGGATTTCGAAATCGGGGTCATCGTGCAGGAAGGTTTCGCCCAGGTCCACTCGAAAATAGACGGACTTGTCGCAGTAGCCGTAAAACAGGGCTTCCACCAACTGGGCCACCCCGTGCATCGAGCCGGAGCGGTAGTCCGGCTGGCACAACCCCGAGCCCATCCATTCGAAATAGGTTGTTACGCGGCCATCAATCTTGGGGTGGATTTGCGCCGAGGGGGCAACCGTGTGGGCCTGCACGCGCGGACGCTTGATGGGCACGGCCAGGTCATCCGTGGGCGAGCCCCCCAGCAGGCGGTAGATGTTGCTCAGGTGCTTGCGGTAGAGCAAGTCGAACTCTTCGTCATTGGCGGTGGAGTGCTCCGGCCCGTACCACCA
>PLWR01000085.1 GCA_003165615.1 Acidobacteriota bacterium
TCCCCCAAGGGGGCGAGGGATGTAATTCTCGATTCGGGGAACACGTCTGGTAAAGGAGACCCTTTTGGTAATGTTCAACGCACCTGAGGCAATCGTCCGTAACCGCGACCGCATCGCAGCCCTCGCCCAATCCTACGAGGCGGAGATGGTCGGTTTTCTGCGCGATCTGGTTGCCATTCCCGCCGAGAGCAGCCATGAAAAGCCGGTGATCGAGCGCATCCACCGTGAAATGGAGAAGGTCGGCTTCGATGAGATCCGCACCGATCCCATGGGCAACCTGCTCGGGCGCATCGGCTCCGGCAAAAAGATCATCATGATGGACTCGCACACCGACGCCGTGGGCGTTGGCGATCCAAAGGAATGGGCGTGGGATCCCTACAAAGGCAAAGTTGAAGATGGGTTCGTGTACGGGCGCGCTTCAAGCGATCAGCGCGGTGGGATGGCCAGCCTGGTTTATGCGGGGAAGATCATCAAGGAACTTGGCCTCTTGGGAGATTACACGCTTTACGTGGTGGGCTCCGTGATGGAGGAAGACTGCGACGGCTTGGCGTGGCTCTACATCCTGAAAGAAGATGGCATCCCCGCGGATTGCGTGGTGTTGACCGAGCCCACCAATCTGCAGGTCTATCGGGGTCAGCGTGGGCGGATGGAAATTGAAGTGCATTTCCGTGGACGCTCGTGCCATGCCAGCGCCCCCGAACGCGGTGACAACCCGATCTACAAAATGACGCCTCTGGTGCAGGAGATTGAAACACTGAACACCCGCCTGCGCGACGATGCGTTTCTGGGCAAGGGAACAATTGCGGTGACGGATATCCGCTCGATGTCGCCCTCGTTGTGTGCCGTGCCCGGGGCTTGCTCCATCCACCTTGACCGGCGCCTGACCACGGGTGATACCAAGGAAAGCGCCGTCGCGGAAGTAAAAGCTCTGGCGGGCGCACAAGGCGCAGAGGTGGAGATCCTGAGTTACGATGTGCCGAGCTACACGGGTCTTCGCTACCCGATGGAGAAGTATTATCCCACCTGGGTGCTGGAGGAGAATCATCCTTTGGTGCAAGCAGGGGTCAGCGCCTATGCGGCCTTACACGGCAAGCCGCCGGTGGTCGACAAGTGGACGTTCAGCACCAACGGCGTAGGCTCGATGGGATTGATGGGCGTGCCCACCATCGGTTTTGGGCCGGGCGAAGAGGATGTGGCCCACAGCGTCCTGGAACGCGTGCCCATTCGTCATCTGGTGGAAGCGGCCAAGTTCTACGCGGCGTTTCCGCTGACGTATTGCCACATAACAGAAGCCGGTTGATTTGCGTACTTGCAAGTCCGTTTTCATTTTACGGAGTTGGTGTTACGCTCGAATATCAGCATGGCGAGTGTGGATATGGGTCAGGTCAACATCCCGATTCCGAAAGGACGCATCCGCGATTTCTGTCGCAGGTGGAAAATCATTGAACTGTCATTGTTTGGCTCGGCCCTTCGGGATGATTTCCGCGCCGATAGCGATGTGGACCTAGTGGTCACTTTCGCTAAGGAAGCCCAATGGAGTCTTTACGATTGGGTGGACATGATTGCTGAACTTCGAGAGATATTCGGTCGTGACGTGGACCTGCTCTCAAGCCGATCACTGCGTAATCCGTTCCGCCGACACGAAATCCTCAAGACCCGCGAGACCCTGTATGCAGCCTGAATCGAAAGACGCGGCGTACTTGTGGGATATGCTGGACGCTGCGCGCGCCGTCCTGAGTTTTGTCACATCCCGGTCATTTGAGGACTACGCAAGTGACAGAATGCTCCGTGGGGCGGTTGAAAGGCACATCGAGATAATCGGCGAAGCTGCGAACCGGGTCTCCGGGGGCTTTCAAGCCGCTCACCCTGAAATACCCTGGCGGCAAATTATCGCACAACGCAACGTTCTGACGCACGAGTATGGGGAAGTTGATGATGGCTTGATCTGGAGAGTGGTTACGGCCCGAATACCCGAGTTGATCAGCCAGCTCGAGCGAATTATGCCACCCCTACCGTCGGAGGACAGGTAAGTTGCAGCGTTGACGATTAGCTGGTGGCCGGTGATTTGTTGCTGCCACTCGCTACTAACCACTAACCACTATCCACTAACCACTGCCTTTCTATGTCTGAACTGCTTCCCATTCCACTTCCTCTGCTCCTGCGTCGGGCCTTTCTCGAATATGAGCGGGAAGGGAAAATCTTCGACCTGCCGAAGGCCAAGTTTTTCCGTGGCCTTCCCGGGCTTGACGCCTCCGTCCAATTCCATGGCCACGCCGCCTCCACGCCGCTGGGGCCAGCCGCCGGACCCCACGATCAATTGGTGCAGAACATCGTGCTTTCGTGGCTGGGCGGCTCGCGCATTATCGAGCTGAAGACGGTGCAGATTCTCGATGAGCTGAAAATCCCCCGTCCCTGCATCGACATCATCAACGTCGGATACAACGTGGAATGGTCGCAGGAGTTGCGTCTGGAGCAGTCGCTGCGTGAGTACGTGGGCGCGGCGATGTTCATCGAGATTCTGAAGGCCTCCAAACTGTTAGGTGAGGATTTCCCCGGCGACTGGGGTGACACAGTTTTCGACATGAGCGTGGGTTACGACCTGAAAGGGATCAGCTCACCGCGCGTGCGGGCATGGATGGAACGGATGATGGACGCGACGGCCATCGTGAACGAATTGCGCTCGACGCTTACCGGCCCCTGGGCGCGCTATCGCGATTTGCCGTTTCCCACGCGCATCAGCGATACCCTGACGCTCTCTACGTTTCACGGCTGTCCCGCCGGCGAAATTGAAGGCATTGTCAGCTTCCTGTTGACGGAGATGGACCTGAACGTTTGCGTCAAGCTGAATCCCACGCTGCTGGGGAAGGCCCACGTGGAGCACCTGCTGCACGACGTACTCGGGTACAAGGATTTGCTAGTGACGCAGGAAGCTTTTGACAAGGACTTGCAATGGGCCGAGGCGCTGGAGATGTTGCCGCGCCTGGATCGGCTGGCACGTTCGTGCGGGAAACGACTGGCGGTGAAGTTCAGCAACACGCTGGTGGTGAAGAATCATCGCACCTTCTTCACCGATGAAGTCATGTACATGTCCGGCGCGCCGTTGCACGTTCTCACTTTGAACCTCGTGCAGAAGTTTCGCGAGCACATGGGCGCGGCGATTCCCATTTCCTTTTCGGCCGGTCTTGATTCGAACAACATGGCGGACTGCGTGGCCATGAACTTTATCCCCGTCACCACGTGTACGGATTTGCTGCGGCCCGGCGGCTACGCGCGCCTCGTTCGCTACCTGGAAAAGCTGGGTGATAAAATGCGTACGCTGGAGGCGACTCGGATTGCGGATTTTGTGATCCGCCATTGTGGACAAAGGGCCAATGCCCACCACAGGGTGATAAAGAGCATAGTGGATTCGCTGCACAGGCAATTTGTCGGTGCCGATCACGGACAGATTGCCCGCGTCGAAGCGTGGTTGGAAACGGACGTTTTGTCGTCTCTGGAGCCCGGTGGGACGGCAAGGCAGGGCGTGCGCGATGTCTGCCGGCAGATCGCCGCGAATTTTGAGGTGAAGGCCTCCGAATTTCCCCCCGCCATGGTGGACTCGCTACGAGGGCACATCGCTAGCCTCGAACAAGCCCTGGTGGACGCGGCCGGCGTGCTCAACACTCCCCTCCTCGTTAAAGAGGCGACGGAGAATCCGCGTTACGCATGGGAGCGCAACCGGGGCGTGCCGCGCAAGATCGGGTCCAAGCTCTGGCTTTACGACTGCATCAATTGTGACAAGTGCGTGCCCGTCTGCCCCAACGTTGCCAATTTCGTGTATGAGACCAAGGCGGTGGATGTTACCTACGATAACTTTGAACTCACGCCGGAGGGGCCGCCGCGACGCGTAGCGGGAGGCGTTTTCAAGGTGGCGAAGACGCATCAACTGGCGAATTACGCCGACGCCTGCAACGATTGCGGTAACTGCGACGTGTTCTGCCCCGAGGACGGCGGCCCGTACATCGAGAAACCCCGCTTTTTCTCTAGCCTCGAAACCTACCGGAAATATGCGGGCCGCAACGGCTTCTACATCGCTTTTGAGGGCGACCGGACCACCATCTATGGCACGATTGCCGGCGCGTCTTATCAGTTAAGCCTGAACCCGAGCAAGGATCATGCCTGGTTCTCCAACGGGAACGCCGAGATTGAAATCCGGCCCAGCAGCGGCGAAATTGGAAACTGGAAACTGGAACCGGCGTCACCCGCGCGTTACGTGCTCGACCTGCGGCCCTATTTGCAGCTCAAGTTGCTTGTGGAATCCATCCGCGATCCCCGCCATGTGAATTTTGCCAACGTCGGAGGACTACAGGAATCCGGGTAATCGGCAGAATTACACTTGATTAATGAAATCGATAGGATACTCGGTGAGGTGAAGAAAAGCTTAGCGAAGGGATGCGGCGACATATTCAGGTAGGTGTCTACCTTGTTGATGTGGCCCGCTTGTCAGCCGTCGAAAGGGACTTAGTTAGCCATGTTCAACCGGTTTTGAATTTGACCCACGTTAACAGTCCATCGACAAACAAAATCAAGTTGCTTCGCCGAAATTGTGCGAAATCGAAGGGGGGAAATGGAGCTTAGCTGCAATACTGTTTATATAAAGGATTTTGACGGAATTAATTATTTCCGAGGGACCCCCTCACCCACGTTCTGCTGGTGGTGGGGGTGAGGGGGTCGAATACTGGCCACGATCGACTCAAGTGAACAGCATTGGACTTAGCTGGCTCAGTAAGGAGTACATCAATGGTCACCAAACAAGCCCTCTTCAAGGGCAAAGATTACATCACGACGCAGGAGTGGGCGGATTCCGAGATTGAAACCCTGCTGGACGTTTCCGGCGATCTCAAGCGGAAATTCAAGAACCGCATTCCGCACCGGCGCCTGCCGGACAAGACGATTTTCCTGATGTTTTTCGATAAATCCACGCGTACGCGCAATTCCTTCGAGGCGGGCATCACGCAACTGGGCGGCCACGCGCATTTCCTGACTGCCGACGTGATGCAGGTGTCGCATGGTGAGAGTCCCAAGGACACCGGCATAATCCTTTCGAGTTACGGTCACGGCATCGCCATCCGGCATGATTTGATTCCCGGGGAAGGAAACAAGTACATCCGAGAGGTGGCGCGTTGGGCAAACGCGCCGGTGATCAACATGCAATGCGATGTGGACCATCCCTGCCAAACCCTGGCGGATTTGATGACCATTCGCGAGAAGCTCGGAACCAACTTACGTGGGCGCAAACTGGCGGTGACCTGGGCGTACACCCCCAGTTACGCCAAGCCGCTTTCCGTGCCGCAGGGACTGATCATGCTGATGCCGCGGTTTGGTTTGGATGTGGTTTTGGCGAATCCTCCCGAGTACCAGTTGATGCCGGAAACGCTGGAGGCAGCCCGCGAAAACGCGCGCGCGGCGGGGGTGAAATTCGAGGTGGTGGACAGCATGGACGAGGCCTTCCGCGGCGCCGACATCGTTATCCCCAAGAGTTGGGGCTGCCTCGACACCATGGGGACGAAGCCGGAGGAATCGCTGCGCATCGCCAAGCAGTATCGCCACTGGATTTGTGACGACGCCAGGATGAAATTAACGCGGGAAGATTCGATCTATATGCATCCCCTGCCAGCCGACCGCGGCAACGAAGTGACGGACGAGGTCATTGACGGCGAGCACTCCGTGGTTTTTGCCGAAGCGGAAAACCGTTTGCACACGGCGAAGGCCATTATGGCTTTGACCATGGCGGATGAGCCCGTTGCCTACGAGGTTGCGGAGTGAGCGGAGTGGAAGCTGTGAAAACATCGACTGCATTAACCACAGAGACACGGAGGCACAGAGGAACAGAGCCTTCTTTTCAGCTCTCAGTGCCTCTGTGTCTCTGTGGTGAGATATTTTCTTCATAATGATCATACGCAACGCTCGCGTGCTCACTTTCGATTCGTCCAACCGCGTGCTGGACTCCGGCGCGGTGGAGATCCTTCCTGACGGCTCGATTGGGCAGGTTAACGACACTTCGGCTGGCGCAGAGCGCAGCTCTGCGGTTCGGCAACCTCCCCGTCCTCGCGGATCGCCGAGGTTTGCTCTGCGCCAGCCCTCGTTTTCCCCAGCCGGCCACGAAATTATCGATGCGCAGGGCAAGCTTCTGATGCCTGCCCTGATCAACTGTCACACTCACCTTTACAGCACTCTGGCGCGGGGGATAACGCTCCCCGGGCGCGCGCCCCGGAACTTTCCGGAGATTTTGAAAAAGCTCTGGTGGCGTTTGGATCGCGCCTTGAATCTCGACGATGTTTACTACAGCGCGCTCGTTGGGCTGATTGACTCCGCCAAATGCGGGGTGGGCACGCTGGTGGATCACCACTCCAGCCCCAACGCTTGCACGGGAAGCCTGGACCGGATCGAGCAGGCATTTCGGGAAGTCGGCCTGCGCGGGGTTTTGTGCTACGAAACTTCCGACCGCAATGGGAGCGCGAAGGCGGCGGAGGGAATTGGCGAAAACATCCGTTTTCTTGAACACCACCGGAATGGCTCAGGCGACGGCCTGGTGGCCGGCAGCTTCGGGTTGCACGCCTCCTTCACGCTCAGCGACCGCACGCTGCGGCGCTGTGTGGAGGCGAACGAATCTTTTCGCGCGGGGTTTCATGTCCATGTGGCGGAGGACCGCTGCGACCTCGATGACGCCCGCCGGCGCCACCACAAGTCGCCAGTCAGTCGCCTGCGGGACCTCGGCATTCTCGATGACCGGTCGCTTGCTGCTCATTGTGTACACGTGAGCTCCCGGGACATTGTGGATCTGGCCCGGCTCCAGATCAACGTGGTGCACAACCCCCAATCGAACTGCAACAACGCGGTGGGCATTGCCCGGCTGCTCGAAATGTTTCGCCAGGGTGTGCTGGTGGGATTGGGGTCCGACGGATACACGCCCCGGATGTGGGAAGAGTTCAAGACCGCGTTGCATTTACAGAAAGTTCGCGAGGGAGATCCGCGGGTGGCTTATGCTGAGGCTTATGCTGCCGCGCTGCTCAACAACCGCACCATCGCCAGGAAGATTTGGGGATGGGAAATCGGCCGCATCGAAACCGGCGCCCGGGCAGACCTGCTTCTGGTGGATTACTTCCCCCCGACGCCGCTCGACAGCAGCAATCTGTTTGGCCACTTTCTGTTCGGCATTGCCAATGCCCCGGTTGATTCGTTGCTGGTCGACGGGCGGTTCGTGCTGCGCAGCAAGGAATGTGTTACCGTAAACGAGCGCGAAGTGGCGGAAAAGGCCTTGATCCAAGCACGTGCGCTGTGGGAAAGATTCTAGAAATTTTGGATTTTAGATTTTGGATTTTGGATTGACGACCACAAATGGCACAGAGACATTACACACGGAGATCGAAATCGTCTAATCCAAAATCTAAAATCCAAAATAGATCAATGACCCGATGACCCAATCACTCAATTCCGCCTTCATTCCCGGTCCAACCTACGCAGAGATGCTCGACCCCGCGACCTTGCCGGCCGCCCTGAGGAATAAGGCTGTGGCTGCGGCGCGAGGCGATGAGCTTGATCCTGCCAATCTCTTCAACATAACCTGGCGCGGGCCGGACCAGGGCATTCGCCACGTGCTTCTGCCCAAAGAGCTAACGGGAGTGAAGGCGAACATTGTGGTCATGGTGGGACACTTCTTTCCTTCCGGCAGCCACAAGGTGGGGCCCGCCTACTCCACGCTGATGGAAGGTGAATTATCCGGAGAGATTGAGCCTGGAAAGAGCACCACGATCGGTCCCTCCACCGGGAATTTCGGCATTGGCGTGGCGTACGTTTCCCGGCTCAAGGGTTATCCCGCCATCGTCATCATGCCGGAAGGGATGAGCGCGGAGCGCTACGAGCGAATCCGCCATTATGGCGGGCAGCTTGACCTTACGCCGGGCTCGGAGAGTGACGTTATCCTGGTGCTGGAGCGCACTCTGGAATATCGCCAGGACCCGCGCAATAAGGTGCTGGCGCAATTTGAGCTGCTTCCGAATTACCGGTTCCACCGCCATGTTACCGGGCGCAGCGCGCTGGAGGCAGCAAGGCCTTATGGAAATGGCCGAGTCGCTTTGTTCGCGGCGGCGCCGGGATCCGCCGGGACGCTGGCGGCGGGCGACGAAATCAAGTCGGCCTACCCGGAATGCCTGGTCGCCGCGCTGGAACCGCGGGAGTGCTCCACGCTCTTCAACAATGGGTTTGGCAGCCATCGTATTGAAGGCATCGGCGACAAGATGGTGACGCTCATCCACAACGTCTTGACCACCGACTATGTGGTAATGATCCACGATGATGATTGCGTGATGGGGCTGGAGTTGCTCGAACGCCGGCAGCACGGCATCGAACCGTTCCTCGGTTTGCCCGCGGGATCGCTTAAATGCTTCCAGGGATTGTTCGGTGTATCGGGCATCTGCAATATCCTGGGCGCGATTCGCATGGCGCGGTTCCTGAATCTCGGTTCGGATGACAATGTGGTGACGATTGCCACTGACGGCTTTGACCGGTACCCCTCCGTGCTCGCGGACCTCGAACGGCGGCGACCGCTCCGCGTCAGCGAACTCGACGCGCGCATTGAAGAAGTCTTCCGCGGCGGCAGAGCGGAAGATATCCTGGATGTGCGCCCGCAGGAACAGAAGGAGCGGCTCTTCGGCTACAAACAAGAAGTTTGGACCAATTTCGGCTATTCCCTGCACTACCTGGAAGGCATGAAATCCCAGTCCTTCTGGGACGGAGAGTTCAGCAAGATCGCAGAAATTGATTCGAATCTGGTCAAGGAGCGAGGGCAGTAGGTATCAGGCGCCGGTATCAGGGGCTGGGTGTTGGTGGAATTTTGAATTTGGAATTATGAATTGCTGCCAACACCTAAAATTAGTAACTCATAATTCTAAATACCCATACCGGCCCGCTTACACCTGATACCTGGCACCTGACACCTAAAACCTGCAACCTGAGTTATAATCCCTCGATTCGGAGCGTGCCATGGAAAATGCCAACGTTAAGCCAAAAGTTGCTGCGGTCCGCGAGAAGTCCCAGTTGATGTCGGCTTCGGAAATTGACCGCACGCTGGTGCGGCTGGCGAATGAAATCCTGGAGCGCAACAACGGCCTGGCAGGAGTTGTTCTGGTCGGAATCCGGCGGCGAGGAGTTCCGTTGGCAGAACGTCTGGCCAAGAAGATGATGGAAATCGAAAAGACCGCGCCCCCGGTGGAGACACTCGACATCACCTTCTACCGCGACGACCTCTCGACCGTCGCGCCGAAGCCGGTGGTCCAGGAAATCCCCCCGGCGTTTACTGTGGAGGCGAAGACGGTGCTCCTGGTGGATGACGTCCTTTACACCGGCCGCACCACGCGAGCCGCACTGGATGCCCTGCTGGAACACGGCCGGCCGCAGCGAGTGGACCTGTGCGTCCTGATCGACCGCGGCCATCGCGAGTTGCCCATCCAAGCCAATTATGTGGGCCGGGTGATTCAAACCTCCGACACCGAGGTTATTGAAGTACGCCTGCGCGAAATAGACAACCAGGAAAAAGTAATGCTCTGCGAGAGAGTTGTTTAGACAGGATTCGGGAAAGCCTTTGCGGACTGTCATCCTGAGGTGAGGAGCCGCAGGCGGTACTGAGCCCTTCCTGAGTCTCCCTCAGGGTAACCTCCGCGTAGGAAAAATCTCGCATCGCTATGAAAATACGCAGTTCGAGATTCTAGAGCAGTTTTGATTTAAGTGCTTCCTCCTCCTGTAGCACAGACCGTTAGCGCCAACACTGTTCACTGAAGAGGTTGGAGGAAATTATTGATCCATCTGTTCCGGAAAGGCCCCCTCACCCCCACTACTTGCAAAACGTGGGTGAGGGGGCCCCACGTTTTTGTTTGCCGATTTGCCGAGATGTATATACTTAAATTAAAAATGCTTTAGCCCCGCCCTTCCGGCAGCGCCCAATGGTGGTGAGAAGTCAAGGCGAGATGGAAAGCCTCACATTCTTCGGGGAACCCGCGCAGCCCTGAAATGAACAATAAACATTCGTGTAACCTGCATTTCTTTTCCGGCCTTCATCATATGAAGTTATGAGATTTCCCTACGGTTTCTCATAGTGCAGGTGCGTCGCGAAGAGGGTGCTAAAAATTTAGTTCTTCGAATTGAGACACTTACAAGAGCCGATAATTTTCCGTAGTTTGGACGCAGGTTTGCGGGTATTATTAGATTTCCTTGGCGAGTCACAATCCATAAAATGAACCAAGATTTGACAATCACAGTTGCAAATCTTAAGAAGTCCCCGTTTGGATTTCGACGCGGCAAGGCGGGACGTGCAGGGAAGATTGTAGGCCAAAACGACGGCTCCTGTTCATTCTGCGCTCATGAAGCCAGAGTGGTCTTCGGGGACGGGCGCGTTTATTTGCGTGCTAAAGCCATGTTGAAACAATGAGCGGCATTATTTGTAGCTGGGCGGAAGGACGGGGCTTTACGGGCCGCGGAAAAACGCCCCACCGCGGACAACCACCCCGCCGTTTAAAATGCTCCCCTCCTCAGATGAGGAGGGGTGGCGCGCCGAGTGCCGGGGTGGTGCTGATGAGGAAATAAAGGAGCGGCGGGAATAAAGCCCCGCCCTTCCGGCAGCCATACGTAATCGTACTTATTAATGCTGTTAGGCACTAGGTAAATGCGGGATTCATTTGGGGGGCGATCCCGATTAAACTCCGACCGGAAAAGGAGCCTTGATATGAAACAAGAGACGAACTGCCAATTCAGTCTGTGGCGGAGCCCTTTGCTGGCCGCCGTTTTGGCTTTGTTGGTGCTCATCGGCATTCGAGTGCCCTGCCAGGCACAACAAACCGTCGGATCCATTACGGGGACGGTATTTGATGCTTCGGGCGCCGCCGTCGGCGATGCCGTGGTGAAGGCGCACAATGTAGCCACCAATCTTGAGGTGACGGTGCACGCGGACTCCGGCGGATCCTACTCCATCTCCAATCTTCCCGTCGGAACGTACGCGTTGAGCTTCACGAAGGAGGGCTTTGAAACCGAGACCCACACCCAGGTTCTGGTTACGAGCGACCGGACCACTACGGTCGATGGGCACCTCAAGATCGGCGCCGTGAGCACCACGGTGGAGGTGACGGCTGTAGCGCTAATGAACCAGACGGACGCCACCAACGGCTATGTTGTTGACCAGTTGACCATTCAGGATACGCCGCTGGGCACCGGAAGCTTCACGCAGCTCGCGATTTTGA
>PLWR01000068.1 GCA_003165615.1 Acidobacteriota bacterium
AACCATCCAGCAGGTCGGTGACGGCAGCGAGGAGGAAGACTCCCACCGCCCACAAGTCCATGTTCCCGCCCTTGGTGAGGAGCAGAACCACCACAATGGGCACAAAGAAGATGCGGAGAAGGGTTAGCGAGATGGGGAGATTCATGAGCCTTCGAACCCGCCCTTCACCAGGGAGGAATTGAACAGGCCAGGCCATCGGTAACGCGGGAGCCAGGGGAAGGGGGTGCTCCAGCGCCCGAATTTCACTATAACGGACGCCTTGGAGGGTGTCAACGATACATCAAAGCGTCCGTCCCAACCCACAATCCTGCCGGCGCGGGGATGGCCAGGAAAGTCACGGCGCCGAAATCCCACGCGCTGGCATTCTTTCGTGCCGCTAACTTTTGGAGCCGCCATTGATCAGATCCTTGGTGGACTTGTCGGGGACCAGCGTGCGTGTGGGTAATGGCATGCTGATACCCGCCTCCTGAAACTTCTTGACGATACGCTTCCTTAAATCGCTCTGCACCGGGAATTGATCCGTGAACTGACGAACTTGCACGCCAAGCGAGAAGTCCAGGGAGGACTGTCCGAAGCCAGGGATGAACGACACGGACGGCGCGGGTTTTGCTAGCAAGCCTTCCAAACCGTCCCGGATAGCCTCGTGGGCGGCTTCCAGCAATACCTTCTCAACCTGAAGAGGATCTGATCCGTAGGCAACGCTTACCGGCAGGGAGTAAGACATGCGAGTCTCGGGCACGGAATAATTGGTGATGATGGACTTGGCAAGGGTGGAGTTTGGAATCATCACGTAGTTGTTGCCGAGAGTCCGCAGCACCGTGGAGCGCCAACCAATTCGCAATACGTACCCTTCGTGGTTGGTATCAAGTTTGATGTAATCATTTGGGCTTACGGGCCGATCAGCCATTAGATAGAGGCCGGAAAAGAAATTGCTCAAGGTTTCCTGCAAAGCCAGGGCGACGGCCACACTGCCCACGCCCAGGGTTGTCCAGACCCCGGTCAACGAAACGCCCATGTTTTCGAGAAAGATGATGGTTCCCAGCAAGGCGAAGAGGATGCGGACCAAGAACGCCGCAGGTTGGGTTACCCGCAACATCTGGGGATCGCGCTGGCCCGCACGCCGCAAGGCAAGGACGATTACCTTGGCGGGAAAATAGATCATCACCAGAATCACCAGTGCCAGGATTAACTTGGACCCGATATGCTCGAACCGGGAGGGGAGCGGAAGTGATTCCAAGCCAAGATAAAGGCCTACAATCAAGAACAAAGGTATGGGCAGGGCTTCGAGCAGGGAAAAGATAAGTTGGCCCAATCCGTCGTGAAGCCTCTTCGTCCAGTAGTGCAGGACGCGGTTCAGGGCAAACCCCAGGAGCAAGGAGCTGATGATCAATGTCCCGAACAACAGGGTGTAGAAGGTCATATAGCTTACGTGCAGTGCGCGCGCCAATTGCTCAATCATGCCGTTTTCTCCTGCGGGGAGACCCAAGACTCAAGATACCCTGCCCAGCCCATGTCGGGCAACCGCCTTTCGCAAGTGTCGCCGCAGGCCGGGAGCGCATCTAATATAATCCAGCCGTAGATGCGGTGCTGCGGACCAGGAGGTTTCCGGGCCTGCGCCGTGCCCGGCCGTTGGTAAATGCCGGTAGGCCTTTCAACGTGCTGCATTGACGTGATAAAGTGCCAACTCCTAGCCGTCCGTCCGCGTCGGCTGCATTTATAGGAAAGAGGTTCTCAGCCATGGCTTCCAAGCAAAAAGCTCCCATTGATTACAATACCCTGCCGATTCTTCCCGTCCGCGACACCGTTTTGTTCCCCAATGCTATTCTGCCGCTGACGGTGGGGCGCGACAGCTCCCTCAAGCTGATCAACGATTTGAAGGAAGACGAGAAATATGTCGGGGTCATCTCCCAGCGCGATCCCCGAGTTGATAACCCCCAACCCGTCGACCTCTTCCAGATTGGAACGGTGGCCTTCGTCCACAAGATCATCAAGCTGCCGAGCCAAAGTCTGTTCATCTTTGTTGAAGGCCTGCAGCGGATTGCCATCGAGGAAGTCACCCAGACGGAGCCTTTCCTGCGCGCCCGCGTCAAACCCCTGGCGGACATTACCCCGGGCGCGAAGGAATCGGACTTCGACGCCCTGGTGCGCAGCGTTACGACGATGTTCCAACAAGTCGTACAGCTCTCACCCACGTTGTCGGATGATTTGCAAACCGTCGTCATGAACATTGACGACCCCAGCCGGCTTTCGGATTTCATCGCCGCCAATCTCCCTTCGCTTTCCAGCACGGAAAAGCAGGAACTTCTGGAAAGCCTCGAACTGAAGGTTCGTCTCGAGCGCTTGAACCGGCAATTGGGGCGGGAAGTGGAGGTGCTGCAACTCCGTTCCAAGATTCAATCGGACGTCCAGGACCAGGTCACCCAGAGCCAGCGTGAGTACTACCTGCGCGAACAGATGAAAGCCATCCAGAAGGAACTGGGGGAGGCTGACGAGCAGCAGGAAATTGAAGAGCTCCGCAAAAAGATTGAGGCCGCGGGAATGACCGAAGAGGGCAAGAAGGAGGCCACCCGGGAGTTGGGGCGGTTGGCGAAGATGTCGCCGGCGGCGGCGGATTACCACGTGACGCGCACCTACCTGGAATGGCTGGTGGCGCTGCCCTGGAACAAAGTCAGCGATACCCGTGTAGATATTACCAAGGCAAAGCAAGTCCTTGATGAAGACCATTGGGACCTGGAAAAAGTCAAAGAGCGCATCCTCGACTATCTCGCGGTTTTACAGTTGAAGCCGCAGCTCAAAGGCCCCATCTTGTGCTTTGTCGGGCCCCCGGGGGTGGGGAAAACTTCCCTGGGAAAATCCATTGCGCGCTCCCTCGACCGCAAATTCGTGCGCATGTCGCTGGGCGGAATTCACGACGAAGCGGAAATTCGCGGCCACCGGCGGACTTATATTGGAGCGCTGCCCGGCCAGGTGATTCAGGGGATCCGGCGGGCCGAAACCCGCGACCCCGTCTTCATGCTCGATGAGGTGGATAAAATCGGGCGTGATTTTCGCGGCGATCCCTCCTCCGCCTTGCTGGAGGTTCTTGATCCTGAGCAAAACTCGCATTTCCGTGACAACTATCTGGACGTTCAATTCGACCTCTCCAAGGTCCTGTTCATTTGCACCTCGAACGTGTTGGACACCATCCCGCCGGCGCTCCTCGACCGCATGGAGGTGCTGGAGCTCCAGGGATACAGCGAGGAGGAAAAAATCCAGATTGCCAATCGGCACTTGATTCCGAAGCAGACGGAAGAGCACGGAGTCAGCACTCCCGAGCAGATTGAATTCACCACGGGAGCGCTGGCCAGCATGATCCGGCACTACACGCGCGAGGCCGGGGTGCGGAATCTGGAGAGAGAAATCGCCACCGTCTGCCGCAAGCAGGCGCGCCGAATTGCCGAGGGCAAACCGGAAAAGCTAATGCTGACGGCAGACAACCTGCGGGATTTTCTGGGAATCCCACGCTACCGCCTGGAAACCGAAATTGTGGAGCGCACCCGCCAGCCCGGAGTGATGGTGGGACTTGCCTGGACGCCCACGGGCGGCGACGTCCTTTATGTGGAGGCCAATGCCATGAAGGGCGGCAAGGGCTTCACCATGACCGGACATGTGGGCCAGGTCATGCAGGAGTCCATGCAGGCGGCGCTCGCCTGGGTCCGTTCCCACGCTGGCGAATACGACATCGATCCGGAATTCTTCCAGTCGAAGGATATTCACATTCACGTGCCGTCCGGGGCCATTCCCAAGGACGGGCCGTCGGCGGGAGTTACCATGGTTTCCGCCCTCGTGTCCGCCCTCACCCGGCGGCCTTCGAAACAGCGGCTCGCCATGACTGGCGAGATCACTCTGAGCGGACAAGTGCTTCCCGTGGGTGGGATCAAGGAGAAAGTGTTGGCGGCCAAACGGGCAGGCGTGCTCGAAGTGATCCTTCCCGCTGACAACGAGCCCAACGTCTACGAGGATCTGAACCCCGAGATGCTCGAGGGTTTGAAACTCCACTTTGTAAAGACGATTCAGGAAGTCGTTGAGCAAGGTCTCGAAAGGGATCCCGTAGCGGTTGAGACGCGCAAGCCGGCCCGAGATGTGGCGCTGACCCCCGCAGCCGCGGGAACGCCGAATTAGGGCGATTCGGAGGGGTTGGTCCGCGCGCACGCGCCGACACCCCTCCCAACGCTTCCGGAGCGGGGTTAGCCACGGACAGTGGTTTTCTGTCCGTGGGCCATTGTCCCGCCGGGTTGCCGAAGAGCCCACGCACAAAAGCAGTGACCGTGGCTCCCCGCACCGATGGAGGTTACGGTTGCGGCGTGACGGTAGCTTTCTTCCGCGCGCCCTTGGCTAGGGCGCGCGTCCATACAAAACGGGCTCGCTTGCGGTCCTTGCGCACCCGGTCAATGGGGAAGACCTGGCTATGAATCACCAGGTATACCCCCGGCGGCAACAAGCGCGCCGCCAGCAGGCTCTCGGTTAAATTCTGTAAGCCATCGCTCTTCTCGAATCCCAACGGTGTCATGGCGCCGGTAAGAACGACGGGAAACTTCAGTCGCCGCAGACGCCGTTTTAGAAGCAAGCCTGTCTCCACCAGTGTATCCGTGCCGTGGGTAATCACCACGGGTGCGGGGTGCTTCAATTTCTTCTCCACCATTTGCAGCACGCGCTCGCGATCAGCGGCGGTCATCTCCAGGCTGTCCTTATTCATGATGTGGGCGGTCTTGATGGCGAGGCCGGGAAGGCGCAGCTTGCAGAGATACCGGTCAATTTTCGTGTCGAGATTGGCCACGGACCCGGTCCGCTCCAGGTAGACCTTCTCGATTGTCCCGCCGGTTGTAATCAAGTAAAGAGTTTGCATACCGTGTCCCGCCTTTCCCCACCATTCGGAATGGTAATTTTACATGAAGATCACGGATCTTACTCAGAAGCATTGGCTACCGTGTTGGCAGCGCGCCACCCACTCCTGCGGCGGGAGTTCCCATCAAATCCGTTTACATTTGCCGTGGAAGCCACTATAAGTACCCTCCAGCAGTTCCAGTAAACCTGCTCATGAGGATTCATCATGTATTGCCGGAATTGTTCACAACAGCTTGTTGATAACGCCGAGTTCTGCACGGACTGCGGCCAGCGCCCGCTCGCGGGCACGCGTTTCTGCTCCCACTGCGGGAAGGAAATGGCTCCGAATGCGGAAATCTGCACTCAATGCGGCGTTCGTGTGGTTGCCGGCGGCGGCAAAGACCTTGTCACCGCTACCGTTCTTTCGCTCTTCCTCGGCGTCTTCGGGGTGGATCGCTTCTACCTCGGCTACACCGGCCTCGGAATTCTAAAATTAGTTACCCTGGGCGGCTGTGGAATTTGGGCTTTTGTCGATATGTTCCTGATCATTCTCAAGAAACTGCCGGACGCGCAAGGCCAGCCTTTACAGTTTGTCTCTCCCAGCCAACCCAGTGATAAGGACTGGGCGTCCGCGTTGCTGCTCTCAATTTTTCTGGGGTGGCTGGGCATTGATCGTTTCTACCTGGGTTACACCGGACTGGGAACGCTGAAGCTCGTCACGGGCGGCGCTTGCGGGATCTGGTGCCTGGTCGATACCGTTTTGATTGCGGTGAATAAATTGCCAGATTCCAACGGCAAACTCCTGCGCATGTAGTGGGCTATGGCCGGTTTTTCCAAGGGAATATCGCGATGGATGGTGCTGTCACTCGCAATGGCTGCGTTCGTGGCGGTTCCACCGGAGGTGTTGGCGCGCGGACCGGACGTCTGTTTGTGGAAGCACTTGTTCCACCTCGCCGCTTGCCCCGCCTGCGGCAGCACACGGGCGCTGGCTGCATTCTTTCATGGGCACTTCGCCCAGGCACTCGCCTATAACCGGAATGTGATCGTTACGGGGCCGTTGTTGATTGGCCTCCTGGTCCACGATCTCACCTCGAGACATCTCTGTGATTAACGTCGAAAACATCCTGGAACGGACGTGCGGTGAACTGCCAAGGCCCCCTCTAATGCGCTGGGCCGCTGTCTTCTTTACTCTCTTTGTTCTGACCCTTCAGATTTCGCTTGCCGCTTCTCAGGCATTCCTTGCGGGTGCCGGAGTCCTGTATGCGATTTACCTCTTGCAAGCGCGGCCCCGGATTTTTTTCTTGCCCGTAAAGATGCCCCTTGCGCTCTTTTGCATATTTTCAGTGGTATCGATCTTCTGGGCGGCGAATCCCCGAGCCGGGGGCTTTGCGGTCAAGAAACTTGTTTTGTTTCTCATTTGGCTGCTGGCGATAAACCTGGTGGTCAGCGCGGGCCATTTGCGGCGCCTCTTGCAGGGCATGTTTCTTGTATCTTTCGTGACCAGCCTCGTCGGCACAGCGCAATTCGTAATCCAGTACCGTGATGTGCGGGCGCACCATCCCGCCGAGCTTTATCATTACCTGATCTCAACTCGCATCCATGGGTTTATGGGACACTGGATGCATTTTGGTGGACAGCAGATGATGGTTTTCGTCTTTCTGCTGGCATTTCTACTTCTCTCAAGACCCTCGGATCGAAACTCGAAATCCGAAACTCGAAATTCGCTGGACCCCTCCCACGTTTCGGATATCGGCTTTCGGGCATTGGCCTTCTGGTGGATATTACTTGCCCTTGTTGTTCTTTCCATAATTCTGAACTTCACCCGCGGAGTGT
>PLWR01000670.1 GCA_003165615.1 Acidobacteriota bacterium
CTCGTTCTTCAAGATGGCCGTGCCGCTGATCGTAATCCTACCCGGGCTGCTCGCGCTCGGGTTGTTGCCTTTCAAGCTGGTGCCGGAAAGCGCTGTCGGTCCCGGCCAACACAGTTACAACGAAGTGCTGCCGCTGATGCTGGCGCGCTATTGTGGACCGGGCTTGCTGGGACTCGGCATCACGGCGCTCATCGCCGGTTTCATGTCGGGCATGGCGGGCAATGTGAGCGCGTTTGCGACAGTGTGGACGTACGATCTCTACCGGCCTTTCCTGCGCAAGGCCGCCACCGACGCCCACTACGTTTCCATGGGCCGCTGGTGCACGATCCTGGGAGTGGTCCTCAGCATCGGTACGGCGTATCTGGTGATGCAGTTTGCCAGCATCATGGATTACGCGCAGGTGGTCTTCAGCTTTTTCATGACGCCGATTTTCTCCACCATCATTCTCGGGATGATATGGAAGCGCGCCACGCCCGCGGGGGGATTTTGGGGATTGCTGGTGGGGACGCTCTCCGCTTTTGGGATGTGGCTGACGGTAAAGCTGCACCCCTCAGCGATCGTGTGGTTCGCCTTCTCGACTCACGCCAAGACCATGGCGGAGAATATGTACCGGCTGCTATGGTCAGGAATTATCGCGGCGATCATCACCGTGGTGGTCAGCCTCTGCACACGTCCGCAACCGTTGGAAGAATTAACGGGCCTCGTTTACGGCTGCACCGATATCCCCAGTGAAGGCCACCTGCCGCTATTCAAACGTCCCATTTTCTGGGCAGGAGTTTCCTTCGCAATTTTCGCCGTGCTTCAGTGGGTCTTCTGGTAGGCAGCGGCGCACTCCAGTGTTCCCCTTAGGGGAACAACATCATTAGCCGTGGGTGAGAGGGCGGTTCGCGAACCGCCCCTACGACTTGTCATGGTCAGCGAGAAGAGAAGTTGCAGATCTCAATAACCCCCCAATATTAAGCGGCGATATGCTTCGGGGGGTTTCGATGAGGAATTCTGTCTGCCCAGACAGCGCCAGCAGATCTTGATCGCCGCTGACCAGCAAATCAGCCTTACCACTTTGGGCGAGGTCGAGAAACGGCTGATCGTTCGCATCCCGGCACACCTGTTGGCATCTCCCCGTCACCTCCACTACCTCGCAGTAAGGAAGATACTCAGCCAGCAGTTCGCGGCGGTCATCTGAAAAGAGCTGGAACTTCGGATATCCGAGGACGCGCGTAAGTTCCGCAGCGGTGGCGTGAGAGATCAGGGGCAGACAGCCACCCTCCCGCCAATGCTGAAGCAGCCATGCCAATCGACCGTTCACAAAAAATAGGTCCGACACGACGGTCGCTGTGTCGAAAACCACACGCCGAGTCACGTTGTTTGATGCGCCCAGGAAATGGCGGCCGTGACGTCCTCATCGTCGATGCCGAGTTGGGCGAGCCGGGTGCGCACTTCGTCGGCGCGACTCTTTTGTAACGGACGCAGTATGATGCACTTCCCATCCGTGCTTACGTCAAAGTATTCCACTCCGTTGAAGCGGGTGATCACTGCCTTAGGAAGGGTAATCTGGTTTTTGACGGTTTTTTTCGCCAGTATATATTTATTCACAGAAACAAGGAAATCTTACCACTCATAGCGCTGACGTCAATTTCACCCCACTTCGGGGATTCCCAAATCCTTCGACCCCAGCGGCGACATCTTGGCGTCCGGTGCGTACTCTGCCAGCAGATCCAGCGCGATGCGGGCGCGGCGAACACGCTCGCGGCCCATTTTGACGGCAAGGTCTTCGAGGTGCAGTCCCGAGGGATAGATGTCCGGCGAGTTGCGCAGGCCGAATTTGAAATAGACCGGCGCGGCCACCGAGATGATCTTGGGCATTTCGTAGTAGCGGATGAAGCCGCCGAAGTTATCCGGTACTTCGATATAGATATCAATGGGGATGTCGACAGCCTCCCGAATGGCGCCCATCTGTGCCGGGCTCAGGTCCGTGGGAATATTCATCGTGGATACGCCGCACTGTTCAAAGATCACCGCGGTGGCGGGATTGGCAGCGGGCAGCGTGACGGAGCTCTTGATGACCAGGTTTTTCGGTAACTCACCCTGCTGCTTCATGGCGTCCAGCACCCAGATGAGCCCGAGGTCGGCGGGAAGAATGCTGCGGATGCCAAGGTCGCAGGCGCGCCGGACGTCCTCGATGGCATAAACCAGTTGATCGGCGCCGCGGTGCTGGAGGCCAATGACTTTGCCCGCTGTGGACGCCGTTTGCGCGCCGGTGTCAAACGTGGAGCGCGGGCCGACGAACAGGCAAACCTCAATGCCTTCGTCGTGGCCGATCTTGGCCATCTCGCGAACCTCGTCGGTCGTCAGCAGCATCGCGCCGCTTCCCTGGCTGACACGGTGAATCGGCACCTTGTGCGCCTTGGCGGCTTCCAGCACTTCGCGAAACACCCGCGGCCCTTCCACGCTGGGAATTTCAATGCGATATTGCCCGCCGTCCTTGAAGCGTTTGGCAGTGGGCTTCAACGCATGATTGTCTTCTGCGGGCAGCTTAAGGGTGGCGAGAAATTGCTGAGTCTTTTTCATTAGAGACTCCATTATGATCAGCGGTAAGTTCAGCACCTCAGCCCGCGAAGTGGGCGAAAGGTCGTAGCCCATAGCGTGAGCTATGGGTAAGAAATTTGTTCCAATATATACTCAGCCCCGGAGGGGCGAAAGAACCCATCCCGCATTGTCTCCCCGTGCTCCCGCCTCAGAAAACTGCCGAGGGCCGGGATTCTTTCGCCCCTAACGGGGCTGGAGCAAGGGATGGGCCGGTTTACCCACGGCGCATGTTCTTTCGCCCGCTTCGCGGGCTAACCTTGCCAGTGAATTTCTGTGACATCACGCTTGCAACTGACAAAGGACAACGGACGTCCTTACTACGCATACTTCATATAAACCGTTCGCGTCTCGGTGTAAAAATCGAGCGCGGCAGGCCCTTGTTCCCTCATGCCGAAGCTCGATTCCTTGGTGCCGCCGAAGGGAAGCTGGTACTCCACGCCCGCGGTGGGAAGATTCACGGTAATCAGTCCAGCTTCGATGCCGTTGATAAACTGATGCACGCGCGTGAGGTCGCGCGAGACGATGGAGGCTGAGAGGCCAAATTTCACGCCGTTGGCCAGACGCATGGCGTCCTCGAAATCGCTCGCCACCATCAAGCCCAGCACCGGTCCAAAAACTTCTTCCTGCGCAATGCGCATTTCCGGCGTCACGCCGGTGAAAAGCGTGGGTTCAACAAAATAACCCAGATCGTAATTTCCTCCCGTCAAGCGCTTGCCGCCGCAAATCAGCTTGGCTCCCTCGTTCTGGGCGATCTCGATGTACTTCAGGTCAGTGGCAAGTTGGGCGGCGTCGACAGCCGGACCAATATCGATGCCGGCCTCGAGCCCATTGCCCACTCTAAGTTTACGGGTCTTGGCCACCAGCTTTTCCAGAAGAGGTTCATAGATGGATTTTTCAATAATGGCGCGGCTGCACGCGGTACACTTTTGGCCGGTGGAGAAGAACGCGCCATTCACCAGGACATCCGCAGCGAAATCGAGGTCAGCATCTTTCAGCACGACAGTAGGGTTCTTGCCGCCCATTTCGAGTTGGACGCGCACCTTGCGCCGCGTCACTTTTTCGTAAAGCGCATTGCCGACTTCACACGACCCGGTGAAGGAGACGGCGCGGACCGCCGGGTGTTCCACCAGGGTGTTGCCGACGGTGCCGCCTGCTCCCGTCACGTAATTCAGCACACCAGCGGGAATTCCCGCCTCGTGCAGCGCCTCCACGATTCGATAAGCACTGAGCGGCGCCAGTGATGCTGGTTTGATCACCACGGTGTTCCCGGCCACCAGCGCGGGAGCCATTTTCCAGGCGGGAATGGCGCTGGGAAAGTTCCAGGGAGTGATGAGCGCCACCGTTCCCAGCGGCTTGCGCACGGTGTAGCAGAACACGTTGTCGCGCTCGGAAGGAATCTGGTAGCTGAACGAGCGCGCGCCCTCGCCGCCGAAGTAACGCAGAATGTTGATGGCGCGTTTCACCTCGCCCTTGGCTTCGGGCAGTGTCTTGCCTTCCTCGCGAGTCATCTCTTCACTGATTTTCGCCAGGCGGCTTTCCAGTAGTTCCGCGGCCTTGAAGAGATACTCTCCTCTGCGTGGCGCGGGCGCAGCGCTCCAGGCGGACTGCGCTTTGGCGGCCGCTTCACACGCCGCCAGCGCGTCTTCCGCTCCGGAGGCCTGGAAGTGCCCCACGATTTCCGTGGTGTTCGCGGGATTGGTGTTCGGGAAGGTCTTCCCCGATTTCGATTCCACCCACTGGCCGGCAATATAGTTGCGATAGATTTCCGTCATGAGAAAACTCCTCGCCCACTGCGATGGCAGCAAGAAACGCCCTGGGGAGTGGGCTACTTTGACTCCTCCCAGAAGATGACCGCCCCATGAAGCAATTTAGTTGCGGTCTCTTGGGCAATTTGTTTGGCCTTTTCGATGGAAGGCCAAACTCCCGCCCCGGTGATATTGTGGTGACAACCCCCGCTGTATCGAATCGTCAAAAGATACCCAGTGGTCACAAAAGGCTTTATCGTGAACTCAAATAGTTCCCGATCATCCTTAGCAGCGCCTTTTATCATGCCGCTCTTTCGGCCCTCCGCTCTTCGCTCTAGCACCGTGCCACAAGAAAGAGGACCCTCACCCTGCCTTCGGCACCCCTCTCCCGCGCGGGGTCTTTTACTCGGACTTGATCCGCAGCAAACGGCGCATCTCTTCTTCCGCTTCGTTGATGGGATGCGTGTCCGCCGCCTCGCGCAGCTTCTTGAACTTCGGGTGACCGGCGGCCTGCTCACCGCGCCATTCTTTGTCGAAGCTGCCGTCGCGAATTCCCACCAGAGCTTTTTCCATAAAGTCAGTAATATCCTTGGCAAAGGGAACGGTGGTTGCTCGCGAAAGGGTTCCGTACTGGCTGGTCTGAGAGTGGAATCGCATCTGCTTGTAGAAGCCCACCCGCGCCATCTCGCGGAAGATTTCCGCTGCTTCTCCCGACCCGTACGTTTCCAGCGCGATCATTTCGGGCGGAAAGCCCTTGGCAGCAAGGAATTCAAACGATGATTGCAGGGTGCGGTAGAGAAGGGGCCACAAGGCCTGTTCCTGAAAGAGGTCGAGCTCCGTTTCTTCCGCAAACGTGGTCTTGAATGCGCCGGCACGTGTGGCGCCAATTCCTCGCGCCCAGGCAAGCGCCGTCTCCAGGGCATGACCTGTGGCGTCCTGCGCCACGGCGACAAAGGCCGGAGCGCCTTTGCCCGCCACAAACGACTCCCGCACTTCCGTCCCGATCATGCGCGGCGCCACCATGATGACGTCCGCATCCACGGGCGGCTTGATCAAACCAAAATGAATGTTGTAGCCATGGGCAAAATCGAGCGCCTGCCCGGCGCGCAGTCGGCTGCTAATGGTTTCGTTGTAAACCTCGCGCTGCACTTCATCAGGAATCAGCAAAGCCAGCACGTCGGCACGCTCGGCAACTTCCGCCACCGACCGCACGACAAACCCGTCCTTTTCCGCCTGTCCCGCGGACCCATCACGAAGGCTTCCCACCATGACCTCGAGCCCGGAGTCGCGAAGGTTCAGGGCTTGGGCGCGTCCTTGATTTCCGTAACCAATGATCCCCAGGGTTTTCTTACTGAGGATTTCCAGGCTGGCGTCTGGATCGTAGTAGTGTTCCATCGATTCTGTTAGGCCCTTCGCTGAAATGGGATGACGTGCAAGGGCATCCATTATCGGCGCGTGGCGGCGGGGTGTCAATCAAACAGGACCTTCTTCCGATGATTTATTGCGGAACCTGCGAGCTCGCTAATTCGCTTCCGGGCGCCCTTCGGAGACGCGGACCAGCTCGATAACCGTCTTGTCCCCGTCGCTCTTCAGCGCCACGACCTTGTCCTGCTTGTCGTGCTTGATCTCGAAGACGGCTTTTCCCTCTTCGTCCTTTTCTTTGTAACGGGTCACTTCACTGCCCAAGCGGTCGTGATAGAAGGCAATAACCTTTTCCACCGAATCGGGAGTCTCAAACTTCCCGGCCAGCACGCGAACCTTGGCTTCATCCGCGATATCAAGGCTCACCGTGGCGGAGTCATGTTCCTTGATGGGCGTCGCGCCGGGATAAATGGGCAAGCCCAGGCTGGCTTCATTTACACCCCGGTTGACCTCGACCGAGCCAAAGGGCGTCTTGATGGAGACGTCTTTCTTTCCGCTGCCCGCCCGGTCCACCTGGACGTGGACGGCGTTGGAAAGGACGCGCAGCCCGATCCAGACGCCAACGCCCCCGGCCACGACGATCAGCGCCAGGAGGAGAATGACGATCGCGACGAAGTTACTGCGGCTTCCAGGTGGCTGGGGGGGTACAGGTGGACGCGGTGGCTGAGGACCGGTGGCCATGGCAGGGGTCTCCTTTTTTCCTTACTGGTTATACCTACGTTTTCCCCTGCCGCAAAGTTCCAAACCTAATGCCACCGCGGCCAGATTATGAGGTCAGCGAATTTCTTCCTGTGCCGCTTCAAACATGGCCACGATATTCTCCGGTGGCACGTTGGCCAGGATGTTATGGACCTGCTGGAAGACAAAGCCTCCGCCCGGCGCCATGATTCGCACCCGCTCGCGGACGTGCTTCTTCACGGCTTCAGGCGTTTGCGAGGGAAGCACGGTTTGCGTGTCACAACCCCCGCCCCAGAAGACCATGTCGCGTCCAAAATCGGCCTTCAATTGCGCTGAGTCCATGCCCCGGCAGGAGGTCTGAACGGGATTCATCGCGTCCATTCCCGCTTCGATGAGGTCGGGGAGCAGCTCGTGGATTCCTCCGCAGCTATGGAGCATCACCTTGACATTCGCCAGTTGTTTGGCGCGCTTCCACATGATGCTGTGGCGAGCCTTGAAGAACTCGCGGTACATCTTGCGGGAAATGAATGGCCCCGTTTGCATTCCCAGATCGTCGCCGAAGACGACGATATCGATGGAATCGCCCACTGCGCCCAGAAAGCGCTCAAGGTTGGCCAGGTGAAACTGCACCAAATCATCGAGAAAGGCATGAGCCTGGGCGGGCTCGGCCGCCAGAAGCATCAGGAAATTGTCATTGCGGTAAAAGAACTGGCCGGCCTCGAAGAGATTCCCACCGAAGAGCCCCACAATGGCGCGGTCGGTGCTTGCCCGCAGCGCGCGCGCGCCCTCGGCGAGCCTGCGCAGGCCTTCCGCACCGGCCGCAAGCGGTCCCGGGGGACTACCGATGGCGGTCCACATGCACTCGTCCATTGCCCCCGCGATGGTTCTGGGGCCGCCTTCTTCCACCAGGGGAAAATAGCATTGCTCGAAATACAGCGCGCCGTCGGGCATGCGCGCAATGACTTTTCCACTGGCCGAGCGCATCACCCACTCGTTGCTCCCGCGCTCGGGCAGAGCCCACACGGGCATCTGGCAGGCGGTTCCATCCGGCAAAATCCAATCGGCCCAACACGCGTGATCAAGCGCAAACCCCCGGCCGAGTTCAATCACATCCACGCCGAACATGTCCAGCACGTCGGCGTCAACAATGGCGAGCTGCTGGATGGGATCATAAACGCGCAAGGGCTTCGGTGGCAGCCCCAGATGCTTGCGCAATTTTGCGTAGGCAATCGCCGCAATCCCCGATGAGCGATGCCCGGAAAAATCGATGGGAATCCTGCTTGGCTCGCGGTGCTGGAACGCTGCCAGTACGCGTTCGCGCGGTGTCATACATTTGTTTTTGGTATTAGTTTCGACAGCGATGGGTTTTGCGGTTTCCATAGACGGACCTCACGATCGGTTTTGACAATCAAGCGGTGCCAGTCTAGCGCAAGTTCGTGCAGTTCAACAGAGACATAAACGCAATCTGCGGTTCTGTGCCGAATATTCGGACAGATTGCCGCACAATTCCACTCTCGACAGACGGATGGGTCTCGCGTGATAATTCCTGTGCTCGTATTGGTCGACGGGAGTGAGAGCCGGATGTATACTCGCGGTCGCCGAACGGCCCAAAAACAAATTCCAGATGGGGGCTCGCGCGCGGCCAAGGATACAAGTTGAGGTGCAGATCATTAAGATTGGGCCAGTGCACGCAAACGTCTATGTGTGCCCCTCGACACCCGGAAAACTAAATGACTTGGGGTTAACTCCATGGAATTCTCCAATGCTGTGAAGGGAAGAAGGTCCGTTAGAAAATATCAGGACCGGACCATCCCAGATTCCGAAGTGGAAATATTGGTCGATCTGGCGAGGCATGCCCCGTCATCTATGAACGGCCAACCGTGGCATTTTATAATTGTCAGGAACGAAAAAACTAAAGCAGCGCTCGCCGAGATTAAGAACAGGTTTTGCCCGCCAATGAAACAAGCATACCAAGCCGATTTCTTACGGAAGTCACCCGTCATCATGGTCGTTTGCGTGGAGAAAAACCGATCCTTCGGACGAGAAATGGAAAATGGTATTCTGGCCGCATCCATCATCATGCTGGCAGCACACAGCCGCGGATTGGGGAGTGTTTATATGAGTGCTTACGTAGCCGAAGAGCCGAAACTATCCGCAGCGATTCGGAAAGAGCTGGGAATTCCAGAGGGATTTGCACCCGTCTCGATTCTGCCCATGGGCTACCCCGATGAAACTCCCCAGCCCAAAGAGGTACGTCCTTTGAAGGAGATCATCCACGTTGGCAAGTTCTAATTCCCATTTCCTTAAATCGATCGATAAGAAATACCCGGCAGAGACGAGTATCGTCCTCCGATATCGGAATGCCTTCACGTTCGGGGCGGAAGATGAAGACTCGCGATTCAAAGATTTGCTTAAGAGCACAAGTATTCGGGAAGGGTCGCGGATATTTTCTCTGCTGAATTACAAGGGCGTGGAAATTTTCGTCATGGACGAGACCTCATTGATGCACACGAATACGCTGAAATCCATCGATGGGTGTGTGACAACCGCACGGTGCAAATTGGCGGGATATGAACGCGTAGCCCTGGAAACAGGTGGGAATACGGGGTCGGCCCTAACGGCCTACGGCACGCGTTCGGGGCTCGAAACATTTTGTTTCATTCCTCGCGAGAATCTCTCTTTATTGAACAGCAAGTTCTTTGCCTCCCCAAAGGCCCATTTGATTTCGGTCGAGGATCCGGGGTTGGTAAAAAAAAGCACGCATTTGTTTGAGAAGCTTTACGCGTTGAAGCACATTCCTGAACCCCGCTGGCGCTTTGAGGCTTCCAGATTCAGAGGACTTCGCATCTTGGAATATATGCTCGAAGGGAGCATGAAGTTCGATTGGATCACGCAGACGATCAGCGCTGCATTCGGCCCCATCGGGATTTATTGGTCTTTCCAACACCTGGGGGAAAGCATCGGCAGGGTACCCCGATTCCTGGGCATCCAGCAGGAGGCGAATTGCCCAATGTATCGTGGCTGGAAGGCAAGGCGTCCCAACCTGCGCCCCCTCAAGATCGACTCAACCGCCGAACTCTTGGCACCCGTTATGTATGACGTGAAGCCCCACACTTACGGAACCTACCAGGATCTTCTCGGCGTCCTGGAAGAGACGAAGGGGGCGCTCTGCACGATCAGCCGCTCCGAGTTTAACAGCTTCCTGGACCGTGACTTTGATGGAACGGGGATCAAGGGCTTGCTCAAAGAACATGGCATTGATATCGGAGAAGTGAAAGAGAAGACGGGACTGATTGCCCTGGCCGGGACTTTGAAGGAAATCGATGCCGGCACTATTCGCAAGGGCAGCCGGGTCTTGTGGTGCCTCACCAGTGGGGTTAGCCACGCGGACGGTGGGGCAAAGGCCGAGTACGAGATTTCGAGCCTGGAGAGTATGCTCAAGGATTACGGAAAACAAATCTCCTTGACGGCGCAACATGATTGACCAACCTAAGAAGATCAGTTTCAGGGATTCGACGCTGAGAGAAGGCTTGGATACCCCGCGCGTATCCTTTTCACTGGAACAAAAACTAAGAATCGCAACGACACTGGATGAGGCGGGGGTCCCGGAGATCGAGATTGTCGCGCCGAGCAGAGTCTTGCACGACCTGGAATTTGCCCGGAGAGTCAGGGTCGAAATTCCGCGCCTAATAACTTCGGGCTTGATCTATTCCTACAGCCCACACGCGCGCGAGGAGATAAAAGAGGCAAGCCAGTCGCTGCATCGATTCGACATCTTGATGCCCGTTTCGGAACGAAGGGAGCCCTTCAGCCGATCGACCAAGGTAGCTCTTCTGGCGGAAATTCTGGCTTTTTCGCTTTCTCACCATCCCGAAGTCGGGGTTGGCTTTCCTCATTCCATGCAGACCGACATGGAATTTCTGTTGGAGCTCTCTCATCAGGCGGTAAAGGCAGGCGCTACCCGGCTGACGATTTACGATACCAATGGGAGCGCAGATCCTTTTTCGGTCCATGCATTAATCGCCCGATTGCGAAGCGAGCTCGAGGTGGCCATTTTCTTTCATGGGCATAATGATCTGGGCCTCGCGACAGCGAACGCGTTGGCCGCGGTTCGCGGCGGCGCCCGCGGCTTGGACGTAACCGTGAACGGGCTCGGGGATCGAGCCGGAAATGCCTCCCTGGAGCAAGTTGCGCTTGCCTTGCATCTCGGAGGCTTTCAAACCGGTGTAACATTGAAGAATCTGAAGAAGATGTCTGAGGTGCTCGAGAAGGAAAGTGGGGTGCCGTTATCGAAACTCGCCCCGGTCGTTGGAGAGTTCGTTTTGCAACACAAATCTCCCAGCCATTTAAAAGATCCAGACCTTTTTGAAGCATTCGACCCAGAGATTGTCGGGTTGGAGCGGAAGCTCGATCAAGCATGAGCGGCGTCACTCAATCGAAGGCAGAATCTCCCTCCCGGCCCCAGGAACCTGTTGACCGCTACTCGTCTGGACCCACCCATAGTTTTGTTCCGTTTCACAAGGACGAGACCGAGCAATCGATTCCTGAACGCTTCGAGCACCAAGTCGCCCGGCATCCTGACGGCATCGCGGTCAAAGGGCGGAAACTTTCGCTCACCTACGACGCCCTCAATTGGTGGGCGAATCGAGTAGGCCGAGCCATCCTTGCCCTGCGCGCGGAGGGAGAGGAAAAGACTTTGGGGCTTCTTCTTGAGAAAGATGCTCCGATGATTGCCGCTCTCATGGGGGCTTTGAAAGCCGGCCAGATTTATGTCCCGCTGGACCCCACGCACCCCGCAGCAAGGGCGTCCAAAATGTTGGAGGATGCGGGAGCGAAACTCATTGTTACTGATGATGCAAATTACCGTGCCGCCCGCGAGTTGGAACACGACTCACGGAGATTGTTGAATATCGACCGATTGGATCCAAACCTATCCGAGCAAAACCTGGGTCTTTCGCTCCTTCCTGACGCGCTGGCTTACATCATCTACACTTCCGGATCGACCGGAGAACCCAAAGGAGTTGTGCAAAACCACCGCAACGTTCTTCACAACATTAAGAAGCACACGAACAGCCTGCACATTTCGAGTGAGGACCGGCTCACATGGCTGGCGTCCGTTAGTACTGCCCAGGCGATGACCGACATTTACAGTGCCTTATTGAACGGCGCCACCCTCTGTCCTTTCAACGTCAAAGAAGATGGGCTGGTTCGTTTGGCGGGCTGGCTGAAGCAGGAGGAGATTTCCATCTACCATTCGAGCGCATCCATTTTTCGCCATCTCCTTGACGCAATGGGCAGCAAGGAGGAGTTTCCAAGCCTTCGAGTGACCAAACTGGGGAGCGAACAAGTCTTCAAGAAGGATGTGGAACTGTGGAAGAAGCATTTTTCACCTGACTGTGTTTTTGTCAACGCCTTATCCTCGACCGAAGCAGGTACCCTGCGCCAAATCATCATTGACAAGGAAACGATCATCCGCCAAAGCGCGGTTCCGGTAGGATTCCCAGTCGATGACATGGAGGTTTTTTTGCTTGACGATGCCGGCCGAAGGGTTGGATCTGGCTCTCTTGGCGAGATCGCCATCAAGAGTCGTTACCTGGTTCCCGGCTACTGGCAGAGACCCGATCTTACGCGGGCGGCGTTCTTTTCCGATCCTGAGGGAGGAGACGCGCGGATTTACCTCACCGGAGATCTGGGCCGGATGTCGCCGGGTGGATGCCTCGAACATCTTGGCCGAAAAGACCTCCAGGTAAAAATCAGCGGGTTCAGAGTGGAGGTTGCCGAGGTGGAGGCCGCCCTGCTCGATTGTTGTCGGCTCAAGCAGGCCGCCGTCGTGGCCAGAGAAGCCAGGCCCGGCGTCATACGCCTGAAGGCCTATGTCATACCGGAAGAGGGCTCTGCTCCCACCGTTGAGTCGATTCGGACCTCGTTGAAGGGGAGCCTCCCCGACCATATGATTCCAACCGAATTTGTGGTGGTAAGGGAGTTTCCTCTGACTCCGAGCGGGAAGGTAGACCGCCAGTTACTCGCTTCGACCACGCCCCTCCCTTCGCAGAAAAACGCCCCGTCCGTGGGACCTTCTTCCCCCCTGGAATGGCAGATCTTAGAGATCTGGAAAGAGCTCCTCGAGGTGCGCCCCATCGGGATACAGCAGGATTTTTTCGAGTTGGGAGGCGATTCGCTTCTCGCGGTCCGAATGATCGACCGAATAGAAGAATCCCTCGGCACACGGCTGCCCGTCGCCGCACTCTATTCCGGGGCGACGGTGGAGAACCTGGCCCAGGCACTAATGGACACAAACCGCGAGGAGTTTCGATCGCCGCTCGTGGCGATGCAGCCGGGGGGCTCCCGTCCACCCCTGTTCTTTTTGCATGGTGATTACCAGGGGGGAGGTTTTTATTGTCTTAAATTGGCCCGATACCTGGGAGAGGAACAGCCTTTTTGCGCAATCCTTCCGCACGGCTTGGATGGTGGGCCTATTCCCGGAAGCATCGAGGCGATGGCAGCCGATCGCCTGCGAGTCCTGCTCGATTTTCAGCCCGCCGGGCCCTATGTGCTGGGCGGCCACTGCAATGGAGGGCTCGTCGCCTTCGAGATGGCGCGACAAATGCTGCAAAGTGGGCTGAAAGTGGACCTGCTGCTCATGATCGATGCCCCGGCCGTGCGCTATCACCGGCTTCGGAAGCTGGTTGCGTTTCTCGGTTTCGTCCTGCGACTCAACCCGGACGCGCAGAGCGCTTGGTTCAGTCGAATGCGGCGCATGAAGCTCCGTTGGCAAAAGTTATCTCGAGAAGGGATGCGAGTCCAGGTACTCTTCGTCATCGAGAAAATGAGGAAGATGCTTGAGAAGCTTTTCAGGCCTGCCAAAAGCCGCCTTCGCGTTGACGCCTCCCTATCCCACCGGCTGGATCAGCGCGAAAGAAATCGCGCCTATCACCGCGTTATGGCAGGCTACATTCCCGGACCTTATCCCGGACGCGTGGTCTTCTTGCGCACCGATTCCATGCAGTCACGAGCACCCGATGACCCAACCGTCGGCTGGCGCGATGTCACGTCACAATTGGAAGTTCGCCCGATTCCTGGCGACCACCTTTCCAGCCTTACGGAGCATTTCGAATCTCTCGCTGAGTGCCTGGCGAGCTGCCTTCGCGACTTACCCTGAGCGGACAGTCGAAGACCGAAAGATGATCAGCTTTGAGTCTTCGGCGCAGTGCGTAGGGCCGAACGGCGTTCGGCCCGGGCCAGCGCCGCTGGCCCTACATCTTTGATTGCGGTCCCGCTGCGCGGCGCTACCTGCCCCACGCCCATCACCTCACACCGCGGCAGAGGCCGTTTTCCAGTAGACCGCGTATCTTTCTCCAAACAGTTTATAGAGTGGGACCAGGGAGATGTTCCGGGCCTGCCCCACGGTTTGAAAGGTCAACACCCGGCCGGAGACCTGCTTCAGCCAACCCACCGGGTCGCTGGAACTGGTGGCGATGGTAGGAGCAGGAAGGGGGTCACCGGCAGGGGAGGTTTCCCCCTCGGAATAGAACATCGACTGGGTGAGGCCTTCGGTCCCCAACCGCCCGGCCAGTACCAGCGGTCCATACATCGCGGCCTGAAGTGTCGGGTCATCGGGCATGCTTTCGATGCGCAAAGACCCCGGCAGGCTGACCTCCACCCGGTCACCTTCGGTCCACGTGCGGTCGAGCGTTAGATAGCTGGAGGGGCTGGAGAACGCGCCCACGCTTGTTCCGTTAACTTTGACGGTGCCCCCGCCGGTGGCCCAGTAGGGAATGCGGATGTTGAGCGCCATCTCCGTGGGACGGTCCGCGTGCACCACCAGCGTAGTGCCCTCTTCCTCCGGGAAGCGGGTCTGTTGCTCCAAGCGCACGCCCTTCTGCGGCCAATTCACTTCCGAGGCGATGAATAGGTTCACGAAGATGCCGCGGCCGTCGTGGAAGTAAATCGAGTCGGCCGTTTTGGCAAACTCCTCCACGCCCGTCCCGGTGCAGCACCAGAAAGAGTTGTAGGGGGTATTGAAATATTTCCAGAAGCCCGACGCGAGCGGCAGGAAGTAGCTCATGCCGCTGTTTTCCAGGTTCTGAGTTCCCAGGCGGCTGTTGAAGAGCGTGCGCTCGTAGTAGTCCATCACGCGCGGGTCCGCCGTCCAGGCGAAGACGTGGCGCGCCAGTTTGAGCATGTTATAGCTACAGCAGCCCTCCTGCGTGTGCTTGCTCAACTGCGTGGCGAGCTGGCCGGGGGGCGTGCGCCAGAACTCGTCATTGGTGGTGCCTCCCGTGCAATAGCTGCGCTCGCGCACGATCGCATCGAGAAAGAACGAGGCAATGTCGTGATAGCGGGGTTCGCCGGTCATCTCATAGCGGCGGGCGGCGCCGATGACTTGCGGGATGTGAGTATTCCCGTGAATTCCTTTCAGCTCGTCGCGATGTTCGGCCAGCGGGTCAAGGAACGCCGTCTTCTCGAACCGCCCCGCCAGTTGCTGGTGGAGTGGCTTGCCGGTCACCGCGTAGAGGTTCCAGAGCACTTCGCTCATCCCGCCGAATTCCTTTTGCAGAATCCGCTGCATGTGCTCGTCACTGGTGCTTTCCAGATAATGCTGCACCCACCACGCCATACCCACCGCCACATCCAGCGCCTCCTGATTATCGCAATGAACGTACATGTCCAGGAGGCCGGCCATGATCTTGTGATACATGTAGAAGGGACACGTAACCCTGCGTCCCTCGCGCAACCGATCAAAGTGCTCTTCCGGGAAGACGCTCAGATAGCCATTTTTCAGCGCTTTTTGGCAGCGCACCAATTCGCTGACCATGGTATTGCCCTTGTCCTTCAAATCAACATCACCCGTGCCGGCATACATCAGCGCGCAGGCGGACAGGAAGTGGCCTCCCGAGAAATGGCCGCGCCCTTCGTTGTCAGGCTTCTCCCATCCTCCCAGCGGCTCGGCGGAGGAAGGGATTCCGGCCGTTATGCGAAAGGTGTGGAGAAGCCGGTCCGTGGGCAGCAGATGAAGGTAGCGCCGGTCGGCCTCCTGGGCATCCAGGAATGGACCCTTGCGCAGTCGAACCTGGGACAAAGGGAAAGGCTCAACCATCCCCAGCACTTTTTCCCGGCGGGGAAGTTTGCTTCCCGTTGCGGGCGTGCTTGCCGGATTGGCCTGTGCAGTCGTGGCCAAAACGCGACTGGGCATTAACGCCGCCCCCGCCGCCGCTGCTGCCCCCACTGCTGCTGAAGAAACAAACTGACGTCTCGTAGGTCGATGAAGACTGGTCATGGGAACCTCCCGTCACGGTGGGCGATGATACTACAAGGCGCATCCGGTGGGGAGAGGTCATTCTCCCCGGCGTAGAGGCGAGCGGGCTTTTCTCATAGGTGATACCGCAACCACAATTTTACTCGTAGCCGTCAGTGATTTTCTCACCGTGGTCTTTTCTCAGGCGCGATACCCCAAGGGCAATCGCATGTAATCAATCAGGATAGGGCACGCTGCCACCGTCGCCTTGTCCAAGGCAAAATTGTTGTAGCTCGACCACCGCCTGGAGGACCCACGCCATCATCTTCGACCTCCACGACCAAGTCATGCCCGTCGCGGTGCAGGCTGACCTCAATGAAATGTTCCTTACTGTCTTTCAAGCCATGGTGAATGACATTGCTCACAAGTTCGTCCAGAACCAAATCGATTTGGAACTCGACAACCCCCGAGAGCGCCTGCTCGCGGCACCATGAGCCAACCTCCTGGGTCAATCTTTCGATCTCGACGAGGTCGTTCTTGATCTGTAATGAAAGGCCTTCTCTCATCAGTTCTCCACGACCGGCCGGCCTCTTGAACCGCAAGGGGGACCTTTAGCTATGCTCCTGCCTTGCCTCCAAATGCCTGCTGGAAGTGCATGAATTGATATGACGCCCAAGTTCGCCGCAGGACCCTCCGGCGAGCATCCCTGATTGCACAATAAGCGGCGCACGAAGATAAGTTAGCGGCGGAAACGCCGCCGGTTGGGAGGTTATTTCGCGGGGGTGACCCTGAATCGAAGCGAGGAAGGCGAGGCGCCCTGGAAGCCCCTCGGTTTTTTCCAAGCAGCATTTTCGAAGCAGCAAGTTGCATAAGAGGGAGCGAGCCGGTACACTGTACGCATTTGTAGCATTCAACTCATAGCTGGTGAGATATGGAAAACGAGCAGCGTCGTTCACCTCGCATCATGTTCAGCATTCCGGTGAGTATCCGGGGTGTGGATGAAAAAGGCAGTCCCTTCGAAACGACCGGCCGGACCATCACGATAAACCGTCATGGCGCGCGCATCCAGCTTTCACGTTCCTTGAAGCCGGGTCAAACGGTTCTCGTCATCAATCAATCCACCGACGCGGAGGCTGAGTTCCGGGTCGTCGGGCCCATCTCCCCTCCCCTCGGCCGAGTGGGCGAATGGGGCATCGAATGCCTGCGCGTGGACAAGAACATTTGGGACATCTATTTTCCTCCTATCACTGAGGATTCTGACGCCCATATCTTGCTCGCATGCCGGAATTGCCAAGCTTTGTCTCTGCAATCGCTCTCGCTGGTGGAGGTGGAAGTCCTGGAAACTGCGGGCTTGTTGACGAAACCCTGCGTGCATTGCGGGCAGTCCACTCCCTGGGGATACCCGCAGCGTGCCTTCGAGGTGGAAACCCAAACCTATCAAGCCGCAGTGAGCGAGGCCACTGGAGGCTTTCCCACCCTGGCGGCGGAACGACGGAGATCTTACCGCAAGCCTGCGCAACTTCCCGTTCGGGTGCGGGATTATTTTGGAGAGACAGAAATTTCCCAAACCGAAAACATCTCCCAGGATGGCTTCTGTTTTTCGAGCGCCCGCAAGTACCTGGTGGGTCAGGGTATTGTGGTGATTTGCCCGTTCGATGCGGCCAACGAAAAGCCGGAGGTTCGCGCCCGCATCGTCCGCACCGAGCCAGGGTCAGGCCGGGACCGCTATCTCTACGGCGTGCGCTACGACCCAACTTCGCGGTAGGCGCGATTTATCACTACGAGCCAGGGTGGCTTCTTAGCGCCTCATTCTTGTTTTCTTTCTTCTTCCCATACATTTCTTCTGGATGCCTGCGCGCCTTGGCGGTGAATGCAGTTTCTCCGCGTGCAGGGCGCGTGCGGTCGCGTGTCACCACTTCTCCAGCCGCTTGAGAATGTCGGGCTGAATACTTTCCTCGGCCGGGATGCAGAGGTACAGGCCGTCAGGCTTCATCGCCGCGATGAAGGGCTCCAGCTCGCTCAATTGGATGTCCACCAGTACGCCCTTGCCGGCTTCCTGTATTCTTTTGATGCCCGGCATCCACTGAAGAATGGGGAAATCGTCGCCGATGCCTTGCACCCACTGAAAGGCCTGGATTTGCGGGACGCTTAGAAGGTGGTCGAGGTGGTTCAGCACACCTCGGCCGTCGATGTGGAAAATATTGTGGGTCATGTGAACGACTTCCTTTTGCAAGCTGGGCAGGTAGAATTCGCAAAAGGTCTCGGGGGATGTCATCGAGGTGAAATCGCAACTGGAGATGTGTAGCTTGCCGCGCGAAGGGATTTCCATCCAGGTGACGGAAAGTTGGCCATGGGCCTTGAGCACCTCGTCGAAGTGGTCGAAGACAGGGAAAAAATTCTCGTTGGCCAGGCGGAGCATTTCATGGACTTTTTCCGGGTTATCGATGATATCGATGCAGAGTTGTTGCGGGTCGCGCCAATCCGCGACGCAGTCCAGGCTGCCGTGCAGATCGGTGTAGCCCACCATGAACTTGCCGGCGCATTTCTCCAGGGCCACGCGGGTGAGGTTCTCGATACCGCGGAAGTACTCATTGTCGGGGCTAAACTTCAGTCGTTGCAGGTCGTCCCAATTGTGTACGCAATGCTGGACCCACGATGTGATTTCGGCGTATTCGAGCTCACAACCGTGAAAGGCGGCGTAGACGTTGGGTCCGAGGTTGGGCCAATAGACCGGGAAGGTTTCTCCATAAAACCTGCGGTTGCGGATGGATTCCAAAAAGAAGTCCACCTGAAACTCGGCGTCGAACCAACGCGCTTTGAGGCTCGGCCACGTGCGTCCTCCATAATCGGGCACACTGATTGCGTTGGCGTTGGTTTGGGCAAAACGCACGGGCGGGCGATCGAGTTTTTCGTGATTGAACCAGGCTTCGATGCGCTGTAGAGCTTCTTCGAAATCCGGTTTACCTTGCAATTCCATGGGGTCCTCAGTCTTGCCGGCCAAGCCGCCGGCTTAAGTATTGGGCTGGATGCGCCGCTGCCCGCACTTTGTCCCGGCGCATCGAACCTGGCGCGGAGGTGGCCCGGGCGCCACCGGGATGCGGTGCGGATTCTACACCCATTTCGCTGATGACTGAGCAAAGTAATGTGAGAAAGGAAACCGCATTCGGACCTGCGGCCCCAAACGCGCCGGCAGCAGCAGGGGATGGAAGTCGGTGAAAAAACGGCCCCAACAACGGCGACGGCGAGTATATTGGCACGTGACCGGGAAGGCAAAATGGAAGCCTTGGGTTAGACTTCCGTGCTGGATCGTGGCCGGCCCAAGTCGCTTTCTCGCTGTTGATGAGGAGGACCCGGATGAAGAAGCTCTCGCTCGTACTATTCCTGATGGCGGCGCCGTTGGGCTTTGCGCAACAGATGTCCAGAATTCCCGCCGGGCTGGAGTCCCTTACCGATCTGAGCCGGCTTCCGCTGTTGCCCGCGAACGTCTGGTTTCATTCCTTCAGCAGTCAGGATGTTACCGGCGGAAACGACGATGGGTTCAGCGGATCATTCAGCTATCAATACATTGAAAACGGCCGATGGGTGCTGCTCGACACGCGCGGCCCGGGCTGCGTGACGCTGTTCCGGGTGATTCACCACGACCGATGGAACGGCACTTTGTGGATTCGCACCCGCAAGGGGGGAGTGGAGAGCACCGATAGTTTTCCCTTTGGCGACCTATACAGCGGAAAGCACGCACCGTTCCTTAAGCCGCTCGTTGGCGACGAGGACGAAGTTCATGGATCATCATGGAGCCTGGTGCCCATTTGTTCCGAGGACGGAATCAAACTTTCGACGGACAAGCCGGGCTTATTCCTGAACATCTTCTACAACCTTTACGGCCCCGGCGTACCAGTTAAAGCCTATTCGCCCGCCATGGACGTGGGCCCTGCCATCAAGCGCTGGAAATCAGTGGGCCAGCCGCTTGATCCTCGACTCTCGAAATCCGCCGACAGTGAAGTGAGCATTCCTGCCTATACAACTTTGCTGGTATGGTCATCCTCCGAACCCGGCACCATCACGGGCCTGTACATTCATGCACCGCAGATGACCCACGAGGTGTTGCGCCATCTGCGCATCAGGGCCTACTGGGATGGACAGGAGGCGGCCGCGGTGGATTCTCCGCTTGGGCCGTTTTTTGGCACTGGCTACTGGCCCGTGCCCGACGCTCCCGGCGCCGCGCCGCGATACGGCCACGTGAACAGGCATGGCGAGGGCGTGCGGCTGGGCCGGATCGCCACGCGTTCCCTGCCCGTGGGCGCTGACCAGGATGGCTTCTACAACTTCTTCCCGATGCCCTTTTACCGGTCGGGCCGGCTGGAGCTTCTCAACGAATCCGGTTTAGCCATGGATCAGGTAAAGGTGACCGTGCAGGTGGCGCCGGGCGCACCGGAAGAGGGCAGTGGTTATTTTCACGCCCAATGGCGCGAGGAAAACCCCACCCTGGTACACCGGGATTACACGGTGCTGGAAACTCGCGGTCATGGCCGCTTCGTGGGCGCCGTGCTGGTGATGTCCTCAATAAAATTCGATCCTACCCAAAACCATGCGGCGCAGAGGGGCTACCTTGAGGGCGATGCGAGATTCTACATCGACGACAATCGGACTTTTGCCAATGCCAGCACCGGCACCGAGGAGTATTTCCTCTGGGGCTTTTACGATATTGCGCGATGGGATTCGGTCTTCTCCTACCCGGTCAACGGCTATCCGGTTCACGATACCGACAGTCAGGACAACTCTGTGATGTACCGCTTCCACTTAAGCGAGATCGTGCCCTACTACCGATCCTTCCGATTCGCCCTGGAGCATGGCGGAGAAGGTAGCGGATTCGAAGCCGCTCAACCCTCGCACTACTCCAGCACGGCATTCTACTATCAGCGCGACGAACCTTTACTGAGCATGACGGATAAGCTGGTGCTGGAGGACGCCGCAAGCCGCCAAGCCCGCGCCTATCGCGCCGCCAAAACCGTCTGGGAGGGTTGCCGGGATCTTCCTTTCGAAGGGGACCGGCAAGCCCTGTTCACCAGGGCGTACATCGCGGACCAGAAAGACGGCACCCGCGAAAGCCTGGCGGAAAGCCTGAGTTCCTGTGGCCAGCGCGCTGCCGGGTCGGTTGAATTCACCGCCTCGATTCTCCCGGGCAATCGCGGCGTGAAGCTTCGCCGCATGCTTGATTACGCGCCTCCGGAGATTGCCGGGCAGGAACTCGCCCAGCGGCTCCATCCCCTCGTGGTTCCGGCGGAAATCGCGCATGTGTTCGTGGACGGGAAAGAGGCGGGAGAATGGAACACCGCGCCGCGACACGCACGCCTGGCGTGGCTGGAAGATGACTTCGAAATTCCCGCTACGCTCACCGCGGGGAAAACCCAAGTTCACATCCGGCTGGACATCGCGCCGGAAGCACTATGGAGCGCGTTCGAATACCGTGTCTACGCCTATGTGACGGACAGTAAGTGGTAGGTGGTAAATGGTAGGTGGGAGCCGGCGTAGCGCCTGTTCTTTCAAAAGAACAGGACTCGTTACGCAAGCTGTGATTGCAGTCGTGATGATGCAGGGCTACAATTCATCAGCAAGCACCTTTAGCCTGACCCAGCACCCGCTTGGCTGTGGTCGCGAAAGGATGCCTCCATGATTCCAACTCATATGCTGTTGAAGTGGCGTGAGTTCATGTTTCCATTGCGCGCGGGGGGCATGGCCTCTCTGATCCTGCTGGCCGCGGTATCCGTGCAGAGTGCGCAGAATCCTGCTCTCCCCAAGAACGGGGAAGCCTTGTCTCCTCCCCCTGCGGTCAATAGCCAGACCGCGCTGATCACTCCCAAGCCGAAGGAAGAGCCGAAGAAATCGAGTCGCGAGAAGACCAAAACCGATGCGGCGGACCTTTCCGCCCTGGCTGACAAACTTAGCACTGAGCTGAGCAAAATGAATATCAATGTCCTCTCACTTGACGTCATTAAGAAGACCAAAGAGATCGAGGAATTGGCCAAGAAGATTAGGGAAGAGGCCAATGAGCACTAAGATTGAATTTCGAGCGGCGCCCGTTGACTCCCGAGAGACGGACCCGAGGAATTCAGGCGTGTCACGAATCACTCCATCCCGTGATCGGGACAATAGGCAATCCTCGGCGCGGTTCGGAATAGGCGCCACGAGGAAACGATTTCACCGGTTTGGCAGTCTGGGCGGAGCAATCATCGCCGGGGGTTTGCTGCTGGCTTTTGCCTGCCTCGCTCCGCGTCCCGCTCAGGCGCAACGCCAGGGGGGAGGCTCGCAAACTGATACGGTCGGCCCCGGAGCGCTGTCAACGGATTTGGACGATGCCCGCATCAACCACAGTGGAGGCTTCCCAACGCTGAGTGATAAGCAGAAGCATGCTCTGATGCAGGCCAACTTTGAAAGGTCGAAAAAGGATGCGGCGGAATTGGCCGCCCTCGCCAAGCAACTCCGCGAAGAACTCAACAAGCCGGAGGTCCCCACCCTCTCCCTCGAAAGCATGAACCGCATCGACAGGATTGAAAAACTGGCAAAGAAGATCCGGGAAGAAATGAAAGGATTCTGATGGGTCTTTCCACCTCCAACCGTCTGGCCTTGGACCTTTTCCTTGGTAGGTCGCTCCGGCCTCTTCCCACGTTCACAGGTGTTATCGGCGGGAGCCAAAAACTTCATGAGTGTTTTTTAATGCCGGGAGCGGGGAGCTGGGGCTACAGGATTGGCGGAGCTTCAAGCTAACTCGTAGAAAGTGATGTTGCGGGTGGGTGGAGGAGTGGCTTTGAGCAAGGCTTCGATGCGGCGCACGGTTTCGGGCGCGAGCAGGACATCGCCGCAAAGGTTGCAGACCTGACCGGGAACGTGGTCGATTACCATTACTTCACCCCGGTTCTTGACCTTGTGGACGACTGTCCGGAGTTCATAGACGCCGGGGCATCCCGCTAGGGTGCATTTCATGGCTGGTTTCTCCTCTCCCGAGGCGTTAACCACTTCGGCGCCCGAGGCCCGTAGGCGTCAGTCAAGAGTAGCAGCGGCCGGCCGGTTGTGCAAACGATGTGGAGCGGGCGGTTCGCGAACCGCCCCTACGTAATCCCTCGACGAATCGCAGACCTTCAAACCAGGTCTGCGCCAGCCCACGTTTCACAGATTTGTTGAGGTTGAGGTGAATCGATGGGAAGTTTGCGGGCACGCCGTGGGATTTACCGGCGTGCCCGCAGGGGTTTATGCTGCCTACTTGTCAGGCTCAAACTTTGCGGTGGGCGGCCAAGTGCCGCCAATCCGCATTCCGTAGAACGACCGATAGACGAAGCAAATCGACACCGCAAAGAAAATTGCAGCCAAAATATGCGTCAAGCCGAAACCGTGAGTGGCGGTCAACTTGACGGCCAGCTCCACGGCCAGGAGGCCGAAGAGCGTGGTGAATTTGATGACCGGGTTGAGCGCCACGGAAGACGTATCCTTGAACGGGTCGCCCACCGTATCGCCCACCACGGTGGCGTCGTGCAGCGCCGTGCCTTTCTGCTTCAACTCCACCTCAACAATCTTCTTGG
>PLWR01000033.1 GCA_003165615.1 Acidobacteriota bacterium
AAATCCTGCCCAAGGCTTTCGAGTCGCCTGAGATCACGGGTGAAATCACCCAGGAGGTCGCCGTGCTCACCGGCCTCACCGCGGGAACTCCGGTGGTGGCGGGCGCAGGCGACCAGGCGGCCAGCGCCGTCGGCAATGGCATTGTTCTTCCCGGCCTGACCTCCGCCACCCTGGGAACTTCGGGCGTTATCTTCACTTATACGGAGGCGCCCAAGCTTGACCCGCGCGGGCGCATTCACACGTTCTGCCACGCGGTTCCGGGAAAATGGCACGTTATGGGTGTCACTCAGGGAGCGGGACTTTCCTTGCGCTGGTTCCGCGATAATTTTGGCCAATTGGAAACCTGGTACGCCCGGCAAGCCGAGGTGGATCCCTATGAACTGCTTATTCACGAGGCGGAAAAGATCCGTGCCGGAAGTGAGGGCGTGTTATGGCTGCCTTATCTTATGGGCGAGCGGACCCCTCACCTGGATTCGCAGGCGCGCGCAATGTGGTTCGGCATGACCGCGGCGCACACGCGCGCTCACCTCATCCGTGCCATCCTGGAGGGCGTGGCGTTCAGTCTGCGCGATTCTCTCGAGATCTTCAAGGAGTTGGGCATCCCCGTTCAGCAAATCCGCGCGTCCGGCGGAGGCTCGCGCAGTCTCGTGTGGCGGCAAATCCAGGCGGACATCTATGGTAAGGAGCTCGTCACCTTGCGCACGTCCGAGGGATCAGCCTTCGGCGCGGCCTTGTTGGCGGGCGTGGGAGCCATGATCTACAAGTCCGTGGAAGAGTCCGCCCAAGCAACCATCCAAGTGCAAGAGTCCCTGGCGCCGCAACCGGATCAAGTGGCGATCTACGAGCGCTACTATCAGGTTTATCGCGGCCTTTATCCGGCAGTGAAGGAATTCTCCCACACTCTGGCAAGGTTGGGAGCGGGCGAAGCCTGAAACGGGGCAGGGAACAATCAGGCAAGGTAATTTCGGTGAAGCCCCGGTTCACGATGACAGTTCTCCGTGTGATTCTTCGCCCCTGAGGTCCAGATCATGAAACGACCATCGCCTTTTCGCGTAGTCCTCAAAGTTCTCGCTATCGTGGTGTGCGTGGCGGCGGCCCCGTCGCCGCGCCGCCTTGGCCTGAACCGGCTGGCCACATCCATCATCCCCTGTTTCTCCGTGAGGTCTGTCATGGCAGCAACAACACCGGCATACTCCGCAAAGCTTGAACAAACCAAATACCGGAAATGGAACGTTTACAAACTCAGCAATGGTTTGGTCTCTTTATTTGTCGCTCCCGAGCTCGGAGGACGGGCGATCCAGCTTCAGCTTGGCGATCAGGAGTACTTCCTTGTGAACAAAGCTCTGGAGGGCAAGGTCCTGCCCGAGTCGGAGAACAACCTCAAAGCCGGCTGGGCGAACTATGGTGGAGATAAGGTTTGGCCCGGTCCGGAGGGTTGGATGAACGATGGTGAGTGGCCGAGCATTCCCTACTACATTCTGGACGGCGCGGCTTACAAGGCGGAGGTTGTCGCCAACGCCTCTGCCGAAGTCGCGGTCCGTGTGACCAGCCCGGAGGACCCCCGCACTGGCGTACAATTCATTCGTACTTTTCACGTGTACGCCGGCACCACGCGGATCAAGGTGGATCAGGTCATGCGCAACATCAGCCGCCGGCAGATTCGCTGGGGCATTTGGCACCTGATTCAGAATGATGCCGCGGACGCGAACGACCCTTCCAAGCCCAACCCCGAGCTGTACATGTACATTCCTTTGAATCCACACAGTAAATACCCGGAGGGATATTACAAACCCTATGGAGACGCGCGGCACCCCAGCTACCAGGTTCTTCCCGGCGGCCGAATGCTCCAAGTCCACTATATGTACCGCATGTGCAAGGCCGCTGCTGATTCCAGCGCCGGCTGGTACGCGGTCGTAAACGGACAGAAGAATATCGGCTTGGTGGAGAACTTCAAGTACTTTCCCGACCAGGAATATCCCGACGGAGCCTCGGTGGAGCAGTGGAATGACGGCCCCGGAACCATTTCACGCGGCCCCTTTGACCAGACTTTGGCGGACGACCCGGAGAAGACGCCCTACTTCTTCGAGTCGGAAGGCATGAGCCCTTACGCACAGCTTGAGCCGGGGGAAGAATACTCTTACCCCATTTACTGGTCGCCAACGCGCGTGCCCTATCCTATTTCCGGCGATCCCTCCTCGGGCGGAATCGCGAGCGAACCCCTTGCCGGAAAACTCGACGGAACATCGGTGACGCTGAAAGGTACGTTTGGAGTGTTTGCGCCGGGAACGCTGCAGGCGGAGTTTTTCAGCGCCATGGGTGAGGAGTTGGGCCGCGTCACGCTTCAATCGGTTGATCCGCGCGAAGTGGTCCGGTTGGACAAAACGATTCCTTGCCCTGCCAATGCCTTCCGTGTCAGTCTGAGCGCGCGCGACAGCGACGGGGAAAATCGCGGATTCTTAGGTAACGTCATTTTGCGGCCGCGGTAGTCTTAGCGGGCCGTACACCTTTCGGACTCTTAGCTACCCGCAGGCGGTTCCCAAAGCTCGACGCGGTTTCCCTCCGGGTCCATGATCCAGGCAAAGCGCCCGTACTCGTAATCCTCCCGGTGCGGATCTAAACGCAGCGTCATAAGTAA
>PLWR01000005.1:0-1782 GCA_003165615.1 Acidobacteriota bacterium
GGATGACCCTGGTAGGCTACTTCAATTCATTGCGCGAGCTGGGCGGGGCGCGGCGCTTAGTGGACGATTCCATGCGGTCGCTCCTGCGTGAGACGGTGCGCCGGGGTCTGGCGAATCGGAGGAAACCACTCGTCAAGGAACTGACATCCCGTATGGGTGCTACGGACATCCCCGACATTCTGGACCTGCTGGAAGTGGGTTTCGACCCGGAGGATGACAAGCAACGGAAAGAACTTCAGAAAGCCGGGAAAGACTTTGAAAAGCCGATGCCGATTGACGTATTGCTGGCCACAAACATGGTTAGCGTCGGGGTGGATGTAAAACGGCTGGGATTGATGGTCGTGGCCGGTCANNGATTCGAGCATTACCACGCCACGTTTTACCAGCATGTGGAAGGTTTGTCGGTGACGCCGTTTGCAGCCCGCGCACTGGATCGCGGATTGTCCGCCGTCTTGGTGGCCTTGGTGCGGTTGGCCGGGGACAAGTTTAACCCCAATGCTGCTGCCGCGATTCTTGACCGTAAACACGAATACGTGAAGCTCGCAATCCAACAGATCGCCAAACGTGCCGAACAGGTAAGCGGCAAGAAGGAGGATGGCGAGCGGGTGAAGAAAATGCTGACTCAGCGGGTCGACTTCTGGCTGGCGCGGGCGCAACGCCCGACCGGGGGCAACATTCTCGGGTATCAAGTTTCCAAGGACGGACTCACGCCAGGTTTGCTGGAACGGCCTGGTGTTGGGCCCTGGGAAATGTTCACTTGCCTGACATCGTTACGCGAAGTTGAGCCGACCGTGGGGCTGATTCTGGACGATCGTGGTCTGGATCAGGACTACGCCGTGAAAGCCGTTATTGATGCCGAAGGAGGGAATGACTGATGAAACCGGAAATCCGGCGCCATAAGGTCGGTGACTTGAGGCCGAGCCTGATTCTGTTCTCGTTCGGTATCGGCTCGCTGGTTGATCTTCCCAACTTGTCCGTCATGGTGATGGGGACAGACGACTGGGACATCGGCCACATGTCCACAATCAGCGAAGATCGCCTTCTGGCGGCGGTCAAAAATGAATTAGGGTTCCAAGTCGAGCGGCTTTGCTATCCACCGATTGCGCCTGACACTGACTGGGGTTGGAATCCTTTCAATGAAGGCAGCCGCGTGGGCATTCCGGTCGCACCATTCCCGCGCTGGGTGCGATGCCCGCAGTGCGACTTGCTGGCTCCGTTGAATCTGGGTGTGTTCGAGTTGAAGGTTGACCCGTTCAGGCCGGACAGGACGCGTTACGTCCACGCCAACTGCAATAAGGCGAAAGGGGCCGCGCCGGCGGTGTTGCCGGTGCGCTTCCTCGTGGCGTGCGAACAGGGCCATCTGGATGATTTCCCATGGATTGATTATGTGCATCGGGCCGGACGGTGTGCATCACCGGTACTGCGCTTGCGGGAATGGGGCGTTTCAGGTTCGGTATCGGAGGTGCAGGTCAGTTGCGACTTTTGCGGGGCAAAAGAGCGAATGCGTGATGCCTTTGCCGAAGGAGGCAAATCGGTGCTGCCTCCTTGCAATGGCCGCAGACCGCACTTGCGTGACTACGAAGAGAAAGGGTGCATCGAGAAGCTGCGGTGCATCCTGTTGGGAGCGTCCAATTCATGGTTTCCTATCACGCTCTCGGCGTTGCACGTTCCAGCCGAAAGTAAAAAGCTGGAGCAATTGGTCGAGAATCATTGGGCCAAGCTTGAAGCGGCCAAATCCTTGGAAATCCTGGCCGCCTTCCGGCAGATCGGTCAGTTGACGGC
>PLWR01000005.1:1787-3497 GCA_003165615.1 Acidobacteriota bacterium
GACCCGGCCCGTAATACACTGGATTTTGAGTTGCGCCAGGTTGAGTCGCCAAAGGGCTTCGAAAAATGGGTCCAGCGTGTGGTTCTGGTTGAACGGTTGCGCGAGGTCAGGGCGTTGATTGGATTCACCCGCATTGATTCTCCCGGCAATTTCAACGATGTGGAAGACATTCCGAAGGACCATAGGGCAACCATCTCGCGTAATCCGCCGCTCTGGGTGCCCGCCAGCGAGGTCAGGGGCGAAGGGGTTTTCATCCAGTTCAAGGAGGCGGTGGTTGAGGCATGGTGCCAGCAGGTGAAGGATCTGGAAGCAGTGTTCGCGCAAGCCCATCGTGAATGGCGGCGCGCACGACAGATCGAGAACCCTGAAAGTGGCTTTGGTGGGATTCGTTATGTATTGCTGCATTCCTTCGCCCATGCGCTCATGCGTCAAATCGCGCTTGAATGCGGTTACACATCGGCCAGCATCCGAGAGCGCATTTACTCTGCCGACCCAAAGGACGACAACGGCCCCATGGCCGGCGTGCTCATCTATACCGGGGCGGCCGACAGCGAGGGGACGCTGGGTGGCCTGGTGAGTTTAGGCGAACCACAGACACTGGCGCGGTTATTAGACCAGACATTGGAGCAGATCAGGCTTTGCGCTTCCGATCCGCTGTGCGGGGAGCATCATCCTTGGCGCGACGGGTTGTCTTTGCATGGCGCGGCCTGCCATGCATGTTTGTTCTCTCCGGAAACGTCCTGCGAGCACGGCAACAAGTACCTGGATCGAACGACGCTCGTGCAGACCTTCCAGCAGGGCCGGATTCCATTCTTTGCCGACAAGTAATCCATGAGCCACGATAGCCCATTTCTCCGTCGGATCGTCAAAGTGGCTGTTGAAATTACTTCACCCGCGATTGAGCAATTCTGCGACGATTTGGAACGGTTGCCGACCGGTTTTGGCCAGGCAGAACTGGCAGCCTTGGTGGATGGCTTCGCCCAGCCAGAGGTGAGAGCGGCCCTGTCCAGCTTGTTGGGCGAGTGGCGTCAACAGGGGCGCGATGCGACTCCTCGTGAACTGGCATGGGCGCTCAGGGCGGCCAACTCAGCCGATGAGTTTCATCGCCATCGGCAGCGCCTCGAAATGGTTTGGAGCGGGCCTTTGTCTGCCGGGTCCACTTTCCGGCGCACGGATCAAGCGCTGCTTGAACTCATCCAAACAGCCAAACGGTCGATCACAGTTGTCACGTTTGCCGCATACAAAATCCCTGCCATCGCTGCAGCGTTGGTCGATGCGGCAAAGCGCGGGGTGATGATTTCGCTGATTCTTGAATCGACCGAGGAAAGCGAAGGGGCGGTGACTTTCAACGCAATTGAGGCCATGGGCACTGAATTGGCCCGGGCCGCCACGGTATACGGATGGCCGATGGAAAAGCGAGGCATGGACTCCAACGGCAATCGCGGGGCGCTCCACCTAAAGTGTGCTGTCGTGGACGATGAAGCCGTTTTAATCTCCAGCGCCAACTTAACTGAGCACGCGATGAACCTGAACATGGAACTTGGACTCCTTATTCGAGGGGGTGAAATACCGCGTTCATTAGCCGGGCATTTGCAGTCCCTAATTCAGGGCGGAGTGCTCACACAAATCGGGGTGGTATTGGCGGGGAGCAATTTGGGCAAACATCCGTATAACCTTTGACAGTATGAAATGCGGCTGATGGCACGGCTC
>PLWR01000493.1 GCA_003165615.1 Acidobacteriota bacterium
GGATTACACGCTGGCGGGACGGTTCTCGAACCGCCCACCCCACGCGACCGCGTGGGGCTGCGGATGAGGGCGGTTCGCGAACCGCCCCTACGAAACATAACGAAACATCCCGTTCGCTTCAGCACCCTCATCTTCCCACCGTTTCCTGTCGATATATTGTGGACGCTGGATTACACGCTGGCGGGACGTTTCTCGAACCGCCCACCCCACGCGACCGCGTGGGACTGCGGATGAGGGCGGTTCGCGAACCGCCCCTACGGAAGCCATGGTCCCCTACCCACCCGCGGGGTGGCGCAGACATCGTTTGTTTACAACCGCTTTAGAGGGGTAACGTGCTGGTTCGATGGTCCAGACCTGCGAAAAACCGATCCAGGAATCGTGCCAGGATCAGCAAGATGCGGCGGCTTTCCCCGGCCAGATGGAGGAAGTCGGGAAGAAGTTGGGGGTGGCGGGCCAACTGGGCGAGGATTTTGGCGATCCGCACCTGCCCGTGAGCATCCATAGCGGACTCAAAGTCGCAGGTCATGGGCATTTCGACCGGGTCCAGAATCACGCGCAAGGCGAGGGAAGGTATACCGCGGGCGGACCATTGCTTCATCAGAGGCAAGCTTTCCATATCCGCCGCATCGCCGAAACTTGCCAAACGCACCTTTTCCTCGACCGTGCGGGCAATGCGGGGGAGGGTAATCAGCGTGGCGGCGGGTCGCGCACCCGACTCTATGGCCAGGTGAATGCGCGTTGGGTCACAAGGGATTCCGGCTTCACCGTCAGGGCCCGATACGGATTGCGCAACCAGCACGTCTCCGGGCCGCCATTCCGGCTTAAGCCCGGCTGCCACTCCCGTCACGATTCCGAGGGAAGGTGCGAAGTAGGTCGTCAAATCATTGAAATGGTGGGAGTCAGACGCGCCCGCTCCGGCCAGCGCCACACACACCTCGGTCGAGCCGAAGGAAGTCACGGAGACGGGGTGGGGCGAGTTTTCCACCGCTTGGAAGCGATGCCTGCGCCGCCAGGGAGCAAATTCCTCCTTCAGGGCAAAGGCTACCAGGACTTTGTTCATCATGGATTCAGGCGGCGCATTCACGCGCTGCGGCGTCCCCAAGGGGCACTTTCAGGTAGCCATTATCACTGTACCAGCGAATGGCTCGCTCCAAGGCGGCTTCAAGTGGGCCGGGTTCAAACCCCAATTCGCGCCGGGCCTTGGAGCTGTCCACAAACATCTTATGCCGGGCCATGCGCACGCCTTCCAGGGGAATGCGCGGCTCGCGTTGGAGAAGGCGCGAGGCCAACGAGTCAGCCAGTGCCGCCAAGTAAGGCACGGCATGGGGCAAGCGCAGGCGGGGCATGGGCCGGCCGCTGAGCCCGGAAAGGATTTGCAGCAATTGTTTCAGCGTTAGATTGCGGTCGCCCAGAATGTATCGCGCCCCCACCTGTCCGCGCTGGGCAGCCAGCCAGTGCCCCCGGGCGACATCTTCAACGGCAATAAAGTTCAAGCCGGTGTCGACGTATGCGGGTATCTTGCCATTGAGAAAGTCTAGAATGATGCGGCCCGTGGGGGTGGGCTTCCAATCCCCCGGGCCCACCGGGGTGGTGGGATTGACGATAACCACGGGTTGGCCCTGCCGTGCTGCTTCCCGGGCCTCTTGCTCGGCAAGAAATTTCGAGCGCTTGTAATGCCCGATCATATCCTTAAGCTGCAAGTGGGTTTCTTCGTCAGGCAATGTCCGGGGGTGGGGAGGAACGAGGGTTCCCACGCTGCTGGTGTAAATGAAGCGGTCGATTCCGGCTTGGCGGGCGGCAGCGAGCATGTTGCGGGTGCCGGTGACGTTGCTCTCGTAGATTTCCTGGGGATTTTTGGCCCAAAGCCGGTAGTCAGCGGCCACATGGTAAACGCGCTCGACACCGCGCAGAGGGGCAAGGAGGGAATTGGCATCCCGCAAATCCGCGTACGCGAACTCTACGGGAAGGCCTTCCAGCAATCGCCGGTCACTCTGGGGGCGAACCAGCACTCGAACCTGTTCACCCTGCCCGATTAAGAAGCGGGTTACGTGGCTTCCGATGAATCCGTTGGCGCCGGTAATAACGGAGAGCATTTTTCCGTCTCATCGCCATGGGTCGGGCGGCGATTATGGTTTCCGCCGGAAAGTTGCCACTTGAGCAGCGTCCAGGTATCGCGGAGCTTCCGATTCGCCCCCAACACGGCAGAGGGCTCGTATCCCACATGCACCATGCAGTCGGCACAGCGGGGGTCACGCCCGCGGCCGTACTTATCCCAATTGGTTTTTTCGATGAAGTCCTTGAAAGTGGCGTGATGCCCGTCGGTAATCAGGTAGCAAGGCGACTTCCAGCCGCGGGGGTTGTAGGTGGGGTTTCCCCAGGCGGTACACTGCATGTCTTCGCGCTCGCCCTTCAGGTAGTCCAGGTAAATCGGCGAGGTCATCAGGGCATATTTCTCAAGGATTTCAGTCGCCTCGCGGAACTTTTCGTGAATCTCTTGGCGCGACATGAAGATCTCTTTGTTCTGCACCGCCGCGTAAGAGTAGCTGGGGGCGATGGTGTGGCCATCCACTCCAAATTCTTGCAGATAGTGGAAGAGTTCGGCGATTTCCCTCAGGTCGGTTTGCTTGTAAATCGTGGTATTGGTGCAAACCATGAACCCCGCGTCTTTGGCCGCCCGGATGCCGTCGATGGCCTGCCGGAACACGCCTTTGCGCTCGACGCAAAGATCGTGCGTGGCCTCCATGCCGTCCAGGTGAACGTTGAAGAAGAAATGCGAGGTGGGTTTGAATTCCTTCAAACGCTTTTTAACGAACATGCCGTGGGTGCAAAGGTAGATATGCTTGCCGCGGTCCAGGATTTCNNCGCAGATGGAGACAATGGGCGAGCCGCATTCATCCACGGCCTTCAAGCACTGTTCCACGCTAATCTGTTCCGTGATGGTGTCTTTGTACTCACGAATCCGCCCGCAACCGGTACACGTCAGGT
>PLWR01000638.1 GCA_003165615.1 Acidobacteriota bacterium
ACTCGCGCACCATCTGGCGCACCAGTTTTTCATCGTCATTGAGCAGGGAATCGATCTCCAGGTAATCCACTCCGCGAAAGGCAAACATGGTTCCTCCTTACGGTCGCGACCTCAGGCTGCGGGCGCCGCGCCGAGCGATCCACGCATCTTGGAGAGAATCCGGTCAATGGGCGCGAGCCATTCCTCCAGGGTGACATCCGTCGTGTCCACCACCAGGTCCGCGTAAGTTTTCGTCGGCTCCACATACCGCCGATGCATGGGCCGGATGGAATCCCGATATTGCGCCACGGTGGATTCCAGAGTTCGGCCTCGCTCATGCACATCTCGTATCAGGCGGCGCATCAGGCGGACATCCGCGTCCGCGTCGACAAAAATCTTCAGGCCCATCAGCCCGCGGACCCGCTCGTCCCAAAGTGCCAGGAGCCCTTCCAGAATTACGATCGGGGCAGGGAGAAACTCCTCGACTTCCGGGGTTCGTATATGCGTCACGAAGCAATAACGTGGTTTTTGGATGGACTCACCCGCAGCGAGCCGCTGCAAATGCCGCAGGAGCAGGTCGTCATCGAGCGCTGCAGGCTCGTCATAGTTGGTCAGGATCCTCTGCTCGAATGTCATGTGGGACTGATCCCGGTAGTAAGAGTCCTGATCCAGGATCACCGCGCCGGGATCCGCGTAAAGCAATGCCAGGCGCCGCGCGAGGGTGGTTTTCCCAGCTCCCGTGCCGCCTCCGATTCCGATGATGAACGGCTTGCGAAGGATTTTGGAAGACATGGCTATTTAATTAGATGTGGCGGCGTGGAAGCTGCCGCCGCGGCCTGTCCCGGCGAGCCGGGATCAGCAAAACAGCATTCTAGTGGGCCGCCGAAGGCGGGTCAAGGAGCCCAACGCTTGAGGGATCAAACCCGCGCCGCGAAGGTTGGCCATGCAGGCGGTTTGGGAATTTTCGTGCGGCAGAATATAATCAAACCCGCTATGGACGAACGCATACGGTTGACCGCCATGGTCAAGGCGGCGGGTTGAGCGGCTAAGTTGAGTCCAAGGATTTTGGACTCGGTGCTCGCCCGGTTGCCCAAACAATTCGACCCGAACGTGCTGGTAGGCTTCGATACCGCCGACGACGCGGGAGTGTATCTAATCTCGTCCGATTTAGCGCTGGTCCAGACGGTCGATTTCTTCACCCCCATCGTGGATGACCCGTACACCTTTGGCCAGATTGCCGCCGCCAACTCCCTTAGCGATGTGTATGCCATGGGTGGCCGGCCGATTTCCGCGCTCTCCATCGTTGGGTTCCCCAACACTGGCCGGGACGTGGAAATTCTCGAGAGAATTCTCCAGGGCGGCCTGGCCAAGATGCAGGAAGCGGGCTGCACGGTGATTGGCGGCCACTCCATTGGCGACGAGGAAATTAAATTCGGATACGCGGTGACCGGGGTCATTAATCCACAGAGGGTGCTGAAGAACGTGGGCGCGCAACCCGGGGACCGGTTGATTCTGACCAAGCGCCTTGGCACGGGGGTGATCGGCACGGCCTTGAAGAATGATGCGGCTGCGAAAGCGACAGTGGATGCGGCGATCCTTTCCATGTGCACGCTTAACCGCGCCAGCATGGAATTGGCACTGCCCTTCGAGGTACACGCCGCCACCGACGTTACGGGCTTCGGCCTGCTCGGCCATGCGCGGGAAATGGCGGTGGGAAGCAAGGTGAGCTTCGCCATCGACTCTGCCCAAATCGAGTTTCTGCCGGAAGCGCTCGCGCTCGCGCAAAAGGGTTTTCTTCCTGGCGGTCTGAAGCGAAACCAGGAATTCATCAGCGGCTGCGTGGAATTTGCCCCGGGCGTTCCGGTGGAAGTCAGGAGCCTGCTTTTCGACCCGCAGACTTCCGGCGGGCTTTTGCTTTCCGTAGCTTGGAAGGATGCCACGCGGCTTCTGGAATCTCTGCGCGCCAATGGAGTGAGCGCGCAGCCCGTGGGGGAAGTCATGGAAAAGACTCATCCTCTCATTCAAGTGCGATGACCGCGCTGCAATCAACCGCATCTTGATTCTGACTGGGCATGGCTCGAACCGCGGAACCGCGGGCGGATCTGCCATGCAGGGGTAACCAATGCGCGCCACATGCAAACCAAGGGTAAAAATCTGCTGCATCCGCAATCTGGAAGAAGCCTGGACCGCAATCGACGCCGGCGCTACGGCGCTGGGTCTCGTCTCCAAAATGCCAAGTGGTCCGGGAGTGATTCCGGAGGAGGTGATCGCGCAGATCGCGGCGCGAATTCCACCGGGCGTCGCCACCTTCCTGCTGACCAGTGAGCTGGACGTTCGCGCCATCATCGCTCAGCAAAAACGCACCCGGGTGAACACCCTGCAAATCGTGGACCGCCTGGAGCCCGGCGCCCATCAGGAACTGCGCGCCGCTCTGCCGGGCATCGCGCTGGTCCAGGTGATTCACGTGCGCGGGCCGGCCTCCATGGCAGAAGCCCTTGCTATCGCGCCGTACGTGGATGCGCTCTTGCTCGATTCCGGCAACCCCTCGCTGCCGGTGAAGGAACTGGGAGGAACCGGACGCACGCACGACTGGTCCATCAGCCGCCAAATCCGTGAAGCCGCGCCCGTGCCGGTTTTTCTGGCCGGCGGGCTGACGGGTGCGAACGTTGCCGAGGCCATTCGCCAAGTGGAGCCGTTTGGAATTGACCTGTGCAGTGGCGTCCGCACCGAGGGCAGGCTGGATGCCGCCAAACTCGCGGAATTCTTTCGTGCCGTCTCCACCGCCGGGGGATCGGATGCCGGACCAGCCACCCCTTAAACCTGCATTGCGCCTTCTGCCGGTCACAGGTTAAGATTGCCACGATGATGAAACATATTCCTACGCAATTAATTGTTGGTCTGGGAATCTTGCTGATCGGCGGCGGAATCGTCGGCGGAGAGTACTTTCTCGTGAAATGGTATCCGAAACACAAAGACGCCGTGATAAAGGAAACGTTGAAGCTTACCCCCTACAAGGATGACGGTTTGGGAATTGAGATGCAGGTGGCGGCGGGCATTAACAAAAAGGTGGAATCCTTTTCCGGCGGTGTCAGGATCTTTTCACCAAGCTGGTGGAGCACAGGACCTTCGCTCACCATCACCAAGGAGCCCAATCTGGATCAGAGGGGTGAGTTCACGCCCCAGGAGTTGGCCATTTGGGAGACCGATGGCGTTCAACACAAACTTGAGCGCTACCAGTATGAACAAACCCGCATCAACGGCCGTGACGCGGTCCTGATTTGGCAATATAAAAATTATGCCATGCTGCTTACCACGCGAATTATCTCGCCGGACCGTATTGTGGAGGCGAACTGCACACCGGGCAACGCTGACGAAGGTCTCTACACGCAGGCTTGCGATGAGAGCGTGCGGACCATGAAAGTGGCAGGGCCGCCATCTCCACAAACTCCACCGGAGGGGGGGATGGAGATCCTTCCGAGCCCGTCGCCCACGATGCATTAATGCCGGCAACCGAAATAGAAAATTCCTTTCATTGGAGTCAGCAAGGTTCAAGGCGACAAAGCACGGTCCTTGGTTTTGCGCCCACCCGGCGTTCAGTTTTCATGGCAGGGCCAAGGAGGCACGCCACTTGTCGCGTCGAGAGTATCTAAGGAGGGTCGGTGAGTCGAGCCATACCAAAGTGGGAAGCCATTGAAGGCAATCTGGCAACACCCTTGGGATTTCGCGCGGCCGCGGTGGCCGCCGGAATCAAGAAGACGCGCGACGCATTGGATTTGGCGCTGATCTTTTCCGATTCACCGGCGACAACGGCCGCCGGGGTCTTTACCACCAATCGAGTTGCGGCAGCGCCGGTTCTGCTTTCACGGCAAAATCTGGTTGAAAGCCGGGGACGTTGCCGCGCCATTGTCGTTAATTCCGGGAATGCCAATGCCTGCACCGGGCGCGCGGGGATGCACACGGCGGAGGAAACCGCACGCGTCGCCGGAGAGTTACTGGGAATCGAACCCTCCCAAGTCCTGGTGGCCTCGACAGGGGTTATTGGCATCGCGCTCAACCAGGATCTAATTCTTCAGCAGCTCCCCCACTTGAAAGAGATGCTCGCCAAGGAAAACGCCGGGAAAGTGGCCAACGCCATCATGACTACTGACACCTTCCCCAAGACTTGTGTGGTTCGGTCGGAAGCAAAAGGAGAGGCTGTGCACATCGCCGGGATTGCCAAAGGGTCGGGGATGATTCATCCGCGCATGGCCACCATGCTCTCTTTTATCACCACGGACGCCTCCATGGGCGAGCGCATGTTGCACAACCTGCTGCTGGGGGCGGCGGAAGATTCTTTCAATCGTGTTACCGTGGACGGCGACACCTCCACCAACGACACCGTGCTGCTCATGGCTTCGGGCGCGAGCGGCGCCGTCGTGGGCCCGGAAAACGCAGCCTTCTCCGCCGCCCTCACGCAGGTCTGCACCTCGCTGGCCCGGCAGATTGTGGCCGATGGCGAGGGCATCACCCACGTTGTGGAGTTGCGCATTGAAGGAGCGGCCACCGACGCGGACGCGCTGAAAATCGCCAAGGCCATCGCCCATTCGCCNNGCGCATGGTTTGCGGAGGGATTGACACTCCTTTGCCAGACACTGGCGCGAATGATCGCGCGCGATGGCGAGGGTGCTTCCAAATTGGTCACCGTGGAAGTTGTGGGGGCGCGGACTCCCCTCGATGCTGACCGCGTAGCGCGCGCCATTGCCAACTCTCCCTTGGTGAAGACAGCGCTGGCGGGGTCGGATCCGAATTGGGGCCGCATCATCTGCGCCGCGGGCTACTCCGGCGCGAAATTCGATCCCAACAAGATCGACGTCAGTGTAAACGACATGCCCCTGTGCCGAAAAGGCGTCGATGCCGGCTTTGACGAAGCGGCGGCTCACCGTGAGCTCGACCGGAAGGAAGTTCTGCTGCAAGTCGATCTTCACGCCGGAAGGGCTACCGCGCGGGTTTGGACTTGTGATTTCACGCGCGACTACATTGACATCAACGCATCATACCGGAGCTGAAGACGCAGACACGCCCCGCGCTGGGGAGAGAGTTTCATCCTCCCTTGGCCGCTTAGACCGCCATGTCGGGGGGCGCGCCAAAAGGAAACTGTTCGTAATCGAGCACGGCGCCGGAAATCAGCTCGTTGGTGGCGAAAAATAGAATGGCTTCGGCGACATCGGCAGGCAGCAGCAACCGGCCGGAGGGGCGCGTCTTCACCGCGGCCTCCATCCAATTCTCACCCTTACCATCGAGCACGGCGACCACGTGGCGCTCTCCTTCGGTCAGGGTCCAGCCGGGATTGAGCTGGTTCACCCGAATACGGTATTTCGTCAGGTAGTTCGCCAGGTTCTTGGTAAACGTCGTCAGCGCGCCCTTGGAGGCGGAATAGGGCAAAAGCCGCTTCGCCCCGCAGTATCCGTTGCCGGAGCCGATGTTGACGATGCAGCCACTCCCCCGCTCCTTCATGTGGCGCACCGCTTCCTGGCAAAGCAGGAACGGGGCGCGCACATTGACGGCGAAGATTTCATCCCATAGTTCGGTGGTAGCGTCCTCCAGGGTGGCACGATGCACCACTGCGGCGTTGTTCACGAGGATGTCGACACGGCCGAAGCGCGCGAGCGCCGTGCGGACAATGCTGCGGCAGTGCGATTCATCCCGCAAATTGCCGGTCACGAGCAGCGCCTGGCTTCCCGTGGCCTTGACGGCCTCCACTATTTTTTCGCCGCCCGTTCGCTGGGTGTCGCACCCGTGCACGAGAATCCGGGCGCCGTGCGCGGCAAGCTTGAGCGCGATTCCCCCGCCAATGCCCTGCGTCGAACCGGTGATTACCGCCACTTGGCCCGTCAACGATTTCTTATCTGCGTTCCCTTGACTCATGAGTTCCTTTCGCGTCTCCACTGCTCAATCCCCGAGCGCATCTACACACGGCGCTCACGACGCTCACGAACTTGTGCCTTTGTATTTCCGGAATGTCAATAGGCCAAGTGTGAGTATTATTAATCTGGTGAATCCACTTTCACAAACTACCAAGCGCGGGTGGAAAGCAGATCTTCATTTTCCGGAGACCAAAGCGTCGAGTGGCAGTGAAGTAATAAGGTAACCCAATTTAGTGGATATCTCAACCGTACTGTGACCAGCGATCAGGCGATTTTGCGGCGCGCGAAGGGGCAGGTAAGAATCCTGTTGTCAGGGGAGCAACAGTTTCGTAAGCTTGCCTGCCCACTCCGCCTGCCAGGTGGCAGGGACATGCTCTCCCTGACAGGCGCCGTTAAAGATGAGGGAAGATCAGGACCAGCCGGGAGGACATTCATGAATCGACGGACTTTTTCCAAAACCCTAGCCGGGGGAACGCTCGGCACAGCCGCCCTTTCTCTTGAACCACTCGCGCTGGCGGCGCGCCCTGAGGCGGATTCCAACCCCGCGGAAGCCCCGTTCAAAATCTCCATCATGATTTGGACGGTGCTGCACGAACTGCCCTTCGAACAACGTCTGGAAAAGGTCGCCGAGGCCGGTTTCCGCGCGGTGGAATTGGTTAATGAAACCTCGAAATGGACGGAAAACGACTTTCGCCGCTACAACAAAAAACGCGCCGAATTGGGAATCACCTTTGATGCCACCTGCGCTCTGCGCTATGGCGTGGGCGATCCGAGTGTCCGCGAGGGTTTCCTGGCGGATGTGCGCGAGCAACTGAAAATCATGGAGAAGATCGAATGCTCCACCTTGATTGCTATGTCGGGCAACGTGCTCCCGGGCCTCTCGCCGGAAGCCCAGCACGCCAGTTGCGTGGAAGGCATGAAGCGGGCGGCGGAACTGGTGGAAGGGAAGGGTGTCAGGCTGCTCCTGGAAAACATCGACCTCGAGGAAAATCCCCATTACTACATGTGGTCCGTGCCGGCGGCCTTCAAGATCGTCGAGGAGGTGAATCATCCCCAGGTCAAAGTCCTCTACGATTTTTTCCACGCGCAAATTTCCGGCGGAAACTTGATCGCCAACCTGCAACGACATTTCGACAAAGTGGGGCTGGTCCACATCGCTGACGTTCCCGGCCGTCATGAGCCCGGCACCGGGGAAATTAACTACCTCAACATTTACAAGAAACTCGCCGAGCTGAACTACAACCGCTACGTGGCCATGGAATTCCATCCCACCGGCGACACCGTTAAAATCCTCGCCCACGCGCGCCAGGAGGCCCTGCAAGCTGCGCAGGCACACGGCTCCTGACCGAGTTGGGCCGGGGCCTCCTTCTGAACATCTAAAGGAGGACGTTCATTTATTCGATTGGAATGCCGTTCCCGGCTCTCTGCATGCCCCAGGGACAGCAGCAAAGTTTGGAAGATCCATCAGGAGGAGCGTCTATGAGCACGGACTTTATCAATATCGCGGGCATCTTCAAAACCAACACCGATCTCTTCAAGCGAACAATCAAGAACATCCCCTCCGACCGGTTGCTGGCAAGACCGGGAGATGATTCCAACCACCTCCTGTGGATTGCCGGGCACGTGGTCGTTCATCGCGCCCTGGTGCTCAAGCTTTTGGGTCATGAATGGTCAGCTCCATGGGAAGGACTCTTCGTTCGGGGCGCCAAGTTGACGGCGGGCGAACAGTATCCGGGAATCGACGAACTCGTTCAGGCCTGGGACGAGGTGTCGGGCAAGCTGGCAACGTCTTTGGCGAGTGCGTCCGCGGAGACGTTGGCGGAACCGGTTTCCAAAGGAATCACCTTGGACGGGAAGATCAGTGGAAAGATTGCGTTCCTTTCACTTCACGAGAGTTACCACGTGGGTCAAATGGCTTACTTGCGAAAGTGGCTCGGATTTGGGCAGGCGGTTGGGTAGAAGCTGTCTAAAGACAGCCTTGGGTAACGCATTTTTTAAAATATGCTTTGTATCACAAAGTACTTGACAACAATTTTTGCCTTTGGTATACACATGCACATGCCTTGTGCCGGACCCGTTCGTTCTCGTCGTCTTCGACCCGCCCCGCTGCACGCGCACGCCATTGAAGACCTGCGCTTCATCCGCGAGACCATGGAGAACGCGGCCTCATTCACGGCGGTTCCGGGATGGGGTGGCGTGGCGATGGGCGTCGTGGCACTCGCCACCGCCTGCGTTGCTCCCCGCCCCACGAGTGCCAGGGCTTGGATTATCACCTGGCTGGCTGCGGCGCTGGGCGCTTTTGCCTTGGGCGCCTTGGCCATCTATTGGAAGGCGCGGCGCGCGGGCACGCCCATCCTCACGCGGCCCGGCCGCAAGTTCCTCCTCAGCCTGTTTCCTCCCCTGTTGGCCGGGGGGATGATTTCCGGCGCCATATACGCGACGGGATTGGGCCACCTGCTGCCCAGCATCTGGCTGCTTCTTTATGGAGTCGGGGTAATTTCCGCCGGAACCTTTTCCGTGCGCGTGGTGCCGGTGATGGGGCTTTGCTTCATGCTCGCGGGTGTACTGGCGATGTTTTGCCCCGCCGCCTGGGGCAATGCGGTGATGGCCGCGGGATTCGGCGGAATCCACATTCTGTTCGGAGCGATCATCGCAAGGAGGTACGGTGGCTAGATCTCATCCCCTCAGCGGGCGTCACCCGCTGGAAAAACGAAGAACGGAGCACATTGCCCAAAGGGATCGCGGAGTTGCTCCCGCCCCGGCGGAACTCGACCGGCTGATTCACGAACGCATGCGCCTGGGTATTGTCAGCGCCCTGGCGGCGAATGAATCGCTCAGCTTCAACGATCTGAAGAAACTGCTCGCCACGACGGACGGCAACTTAAGCGTCCATGCGCGCAAACTTGAAGACGCGAACTACATTGTGTGTGAAAAATATTTTGAAGGGCGGCTGCCCAAAACCGTATACCGCCTCAGCTCCACCGGCCGGCGGGAACTCGAACATTATCTCGATCAGATGGAAGCCTTGATCCATTCGATGCGCGGGCGCTAGGCCGGGGGAAAATTTTTTGCCCATCTACTTTGCGGCATAAAGTACATTGCGGGCGCCATTGATGAGCCGGGGGCTTTACGATACTAGCCCTCAAAGGGGCCGGACAGGCCAAGGACCCCTCACCCGACCTCGTCCCTCGGCCACCCTCTCCCCTCGGCGAGGGAATAAATCATCGCGCGCACGGGCGCGCTGAAAATCGGCCTTTCCCTCTCCGAGGGGATAGGGGTGGACCGCGCCGCGCGTTTTCANNGCGGGACGGGTGAGGGGTCTTTTGCTTGGCGAGCGGGACGGCTGCTACGGCCCAACTACTGAGCGCCTCGCTCCAAGAGCCATATTGAGCGAGTGCAACGCATCAACCAACCGGAGTACACGATGACCAATGGCAATGGTGACCACCGCATGAATTCCCAACCGTCTCATTTGCACGTGGCGATTATCATGGACGGCAGCGGACGCTGGGCGGTGGAGCGGGGTCTACCTCGCGCCGCGGGACACCGCGCCGGGCGGGCCGCGGTGGGACGCACGGTGTTGGCCGCCCTCGATCGCGGCATCGGCACGTTGACCCTGTTCACCTTTTCCACCGATAACTGGGGGCGGCCGGAAAGCGAAGTCGCAACACTCATGCGCACCTTCGAGGAATTCTTCTCCGTCGAAGCGCGTGCTCTGGCCGCGCGCGGTATTCGCCTGACGGTGCGGGGGCGGCGCGATCGTCTGCCGCTCTCCTTACGCCATACCATCGAGCGACTTGAAGCGCAGAGCCCAAAAGCTGGAGTCAATGGTGCGACTCCACGCGGCGCCGTTCACGAAATCGACCAGGAAAGCGCAACTCGAGCGCCACTACACGTTTGCTTCGCGATTGATTATTCCGGCCGAGAAGCAATTGTGAACGCCGCGCAACGCTTCCGAGGAATCCCTGATGGCTCCGCGGAAAGTTTTGCCCGATTGTTTTCGGAACCCGAGCCCGGCGGTGAGACGGCGCCGGATATCGACCTGCTGATCAGGACGGGCGGCGAGCAGCGTTTGAGTAACTGCCCGCTGTGGGAAATCGCTTACGCTGAATTGTTTTTTACTCGCTGCTTGTGGCCGGACTTCGGCGCCTCTGACCTCGATGGCGCCCTGGAAGACTTTTACAAGCGTGAACGCCGCTTTGGCCGTCTGCCGGTTGTGGCATGAAATTCCAGCGTGCAAGGATTCGCAAAAATGAATGACACCGCAAAATTGGAAATATCAGCCTTGGCCGCTGCATTAGCCTTGGGAATACTTGGTGACACACTTCTCAGGAGCTTTCCCTGGGGAGTAAATTTCGCCGTTTGGGTAGGTGCGATAGCGGGGGCCATCGCTTTTCTCTCCCGCTCGAATGGCATGGCCCTGAAGGGTGCCGGCCTCTGGATTTTTGTGCCCCTCGCGTTCTTCTCCCTCGCATTCTTATGGCACGATTCAACGGCGCTCGATGCGCTCAATCTTCTGGCCCTGCTCACCAGCTTCACCTTATTGATACGGCGGGCCCAGGGCGGCCGCCTGCGGGTTTCCAGTTTGACGGGATACGCCCTGGCGGCGATTATCGCGGCATTGAACTCCGCCTTCGGAATGTTCCCCCTGCTCTTTGGCGCTACGGAGTGGAAGAAGTTGCTGAATGGCCAGTCGCGCCGGACGGTGGCAGGCCTGCGCGGAGCACTTCTTGCCTTACCCCTCCTCCTGGTTTTTGGCGCGTTGTTTATGGGAGCGGACGCCGTCTTCAAAACGCTGGTCCGCCACATCTTTGACTTTAACTTCACCCATTTCTTTGTTATCGCGTTCCTTACTTTTGGCGTAGGGGGTTACCTGCGCGGACTGCTGTTTGGAAAACAACTTCAACGCGCGGCCGGCGCGCGCCTGGCTCCCCCAGCGCTCGGGGCCATCGAGATAGTGATCATGTTGGGTTTGCTTGACCTGCTTTTCTTGGCTTTTGTGGTGGTACAAATCCGCTATTTCTTTGGAGGTGCGGCGCTGGTTCATGCCACCACGGGGCTGACTTACGCGGAGTATGCACGCCGCGGCTTCTTCGAACTTCTCGCGGTGGCCGCGATACTGCTTCCCTTGCTGCTCCTGATCCATTGGGTGCTGCCCCGCGACAACGCCACAGTGCAGCGCTGGTTTCAAGGGTTGGCAGGCACGCAAGTTGCGCTGCTAGTCATCATTATGGCGTCCGCCTTTCAGCGCATGCGGCTGTACCAGGCGGAATACGGACTCAGCGAGCAGCGCCTCTATCCGACCGCCTTCATGGGGTGGCTTGCGGTGGTGTTCGTGTGGTTCTGCTGCACGGTTTTGCGCGGGCATCGCGAGCGTTTTGCTTTTGGCGCCGTGTTGGCTGGTTTCCTGCTGATTGCGGTTCTGCAGGTTCTGAATCCTGACGCCTTGATCGCGAAAGCCAATCTGGCACGAGCCCAGGCCGGACGTCGCTTTGACGCCGAATACGCCGGGGACTTAAGCAGTGACGCCGTTCCAGAACTGGCGGCGGGTTTGACGTCGATTGAACCCCGGCAGCGCTGCGTCCTGGCGGTAATTCTCCTGCAACGTTTGTCCAAACCCGAAGAATCCAGTTGGCGGTCCTGGAACTATTCGCGTGCTCAGGCAAGAAAGGCCCTCCACGAAAACGAACCGGCCATTCGCGCGGCGGTGTGTGCCAAGCCCGACTTCTCAGGCATGATGCACTAAAATCCGTTGTGCGCAGGCTTTGCGTCGCCATGACGAAGTGAATTCGCCGCTACGCGACGGCGCGGCCCAACGATGGCTGGCAGGTTNNGGCCGAGCGCTGCTCGGCCCTACACACACCTCCTGGTTGCGGCTCCGTTGCACTGCGCCGGCCCGCATTTGGCCGCATTCCATTTTGATTTAACCCTTCAGTTTCTTAAGTGCATCCTGTGAATCCTGCCACTCCATGTCTCTACCGCTTGATTTGAGTTAAGCTAGGAGCCGAACTCTTAGTCGGAGGGGGGAACATGACAACCGGATTTAAGGATATAGTTGCTGTGGTCACCGGCGGTTCTCGTGGCATCGGATTCAGCATTGCCCAGGCGTTGCTGGCCGAAGGCGCGAACGTCTTTATTTGCGGGCGCGATGCGAAGGTAATGCAGGCCGCACTGGAAAATCTGCGCACCACCGCTCCCGCCAATGTGGACGGCTGCGTGGCCGACGTTCGCAATTACGAAGACTGCCGTAAGCTGGTGCGCATGGCGGCGGAACGGTTCGGCGGCCTGGACATCCTGGTG
>PLWR01000478.1 GCA_003165615.1 Acidobacteriota bacterium
GGAGCTGAACATCTATTTCATTCCCACTGACGCCGAGATGAACGGCGGCCAAGTGGAGCAAATGTATGTTGACTTGGTCTCACAGGTAAAAGCCAGTGTTCGCATTCCTGTGGCCGTCAAAATCGGCCCCTACTTCAGCTCGCTGCCCAACACGGCCAAGCGCTTGGACCAGGCCGGCGCCAATGCTCTGGTCCTCTTCAACCGCTTCTATCAGCCGGATTTCGACCTGGAAAACCTGGAAGTTGTTCCCAACCTCATCCTGAGCACGCCGCACGAATTGCTGCTGCGCCTCAACTGGGTGGCGGTTCTTTACGGGAAGATCAAGGCAGACATGGCGATCACCGGCGGCGTGCACTCCGGCCTGGACGTACTGAAGTCGATGATGGCCGGAGCGAGTGTGGCCATGATGACCTCGGCATTGCTCNNTTCCAGAGGGCGAATTACGTCAAGGTGCTCAGCTCGTATGCACTGAAAGCGGGAGCAGCTTGATCTTGGATTCAGATTTTGAATCTTGGATTCTGGATTAGGGATTTTGGATTTCGTGTTTTGCATTTTGAATCTTGAATTTTGAATCTTGAATTGCAATCTGTTCGTGCGCCCGCGCAGACACGCCCTGTGGATGCGCGGGCGTATGAGTCTATGCCGCAATGTACGCAACTTTGCTTGACACTTCCCGCCTTTCATTTGAATTTCCTTGCACCCCCTTCCCATCCGCGCCTAGAATGTGGCGCCATCATAGGAGACCTGCTTGGCGCGCCTCGTTTACACTTCCGACTTACACGGCGACCTTGACCTTTACCGCGCGGCAGGGGAAGCGGCGGTCCGCACCCGCGCCGACGCCTTGATTATTGGTGGGGACCTTTGTCCCGGTACGCCTTCTGCGGCGTCTCTGCGCCTGCCGATCGATCAACCGGAGTTCCTGCTGAATCAACTTTCTCCCTTATTGGATGACTGGAAGCAGGCCCATCCTGCGCTGCGCATTTTTGCCATCCCCGGCAACGATGATTGCCAAACCGTTCTTCCCGCGCTGGAAGAACTCGAGATGAATAATCTTATCGAAAACCTGCATCAGGAAATCCGAACCTTGGGCGCCTACACGCTGATGGGCCTTTCCTATGTGCCGCCCACACCCTTTCAGTTGAAAGACTTTGAACGCTGGGACGACCTGCCGGAACCCGATTCCGATAACTATTCCTATCGCTGCGTTACGGCGACGGCGGGCGGCTTCATGGTGATCGGGGATTTCCACTATTACCTGGATTCCCTGCCCAGCATCCAGCAGGAACTCCAACGCCTCCCCGTCAAGGACCCCCTGCACACGGTGGCGGTCATCCACACTCCACCGTTCGGCACCCAGTGCGATGTGCTTTTTGATGGCAGCCATGTGGGCAGCAAGGCGGTGCGGAGTTGGATTGAAAAAAAACAGCCGTGCCTCGCGCTGCACGGGCACATCCACGAAAGCCCCAAGCTTTCCGGAACGTTTTTCGACCGCATCGGCTCAACCACCGTCATCAATCCCGGCGCCGACCACGCGCGTCCCCATTTGGTTTTCATCGACCTCGATAACCCCGCCGAAATCGAGCATTCCCTCTATGGCAAGAAAGCCGTGCGGTAGGGCTATTCGGTAGTGACTCATTTTGAGGTGCCACGGGCGTCCCGCCCGTGAAGGGACACGGCCAAGATGGCCGTGGCACCTCAAAATGAGTCACCACCGGCTATTCATATGGCTTGACTCCTGGCAAGTGGGATAGCACAATCATCTGGTTAGACGGTCAACTATCCAGGAGGACCCATAGAATGACGGTAGGGATTTTCGAGGCCAAGCAGAAGCTCTCGCAACTGGTTGCGCGGGCAGCCAAGGGCGAAGAGATCGTTATCACCCGACGTGGAATAGAGCAGGCGCGGTTGGTTGCGATGCCGGCGGAGCGCGGGCGGACCTTGAAAGAGATTTTCGACTCGATCCGGAGTCGCCCCCGGATAAACCTTCCCAAAGGTGTTACGATTAAGAGCTTGATCGAGGAGGGGCGGCGATTTTGACCTATCTGGTTCTTGATGCCTCTATCCCCATTGGTTGGATGGTGGACGCACCGGCGCCACGGCTAGCTCTCCGTGCCCTTCACCTTCTGCAATCCGGCACGATTGGGGTCGTCCCGGACCTTTGGTACTACGAAGTTTCAAACGCTCTGATCATGGCGGAACGACGGGGAAGGGCATCGGCGCAGGTAGTCTCCTCACACGTCAGCGATATCGAACGCCTTGCCGCATTTCTGGAACTCAGCCCTACTACCCCCTCAGCGCTTGTTGCCGCGGCTCGCCAGTCGGGGTTGACAGCTTACGACGCTGCGTACTTCGAATTGGCTCTGCGGCGCAACCTGCCGCTGGCCACACTCGACGACAAGATGCGAGCTGCGGCCCAAAAAGCCGGCATAGAACTCCTCCGGTAGAGCCCGCTGCCTCGGTAGAGAAAGGCCCGGGAATATGTCTTTATCCTTGCGCACTTTCCCATCGCAGTAAAACACTCCAGCGGCCTTTTTGGGCCATAAACCCCAACCGAATCTCCTGGGAAGCCCCTGAGGCGGTGGCTTACAGAACAGCTAAGGGTCTGAATAAAATACATTTAGCTGTTGGCTGAGCATTGGTCTTATAGGTGCTCGGCCTAATCAATGGCGAGGTGTCAGGATTTCCGCTATGACCCAGCAAAAGCTTCCCCAGCTCCGGCGGCTATCGCAGATCGTGTTTCTGCTGCTCTTTCTCTTCCTGATGATGAAGACGGAGAGCTTCAGTTCGCTGCGCGCCGTGCGTGACGGAACGCGCCTTCCCTACCCCGTCAGTTTCTTCCTCCAGCTTGACCCCCTAACGGCACTCAGCAGCGCCCTGGCCAACCACACCCTTTATCGCGGCCTGCTCTGGAGCCTGGTGATTCTGCTTCCCACTTTCTTTCTGGGCCGATTCTTCTGCGGATGGATTTGCCCGCTGGGAACGCTGAACCATTTCGTGAGTAGTTGGAAATCGGAGCGCAAGCGCGGCCCCGAGCGCCTGGAGCGCAACCGCTACAAGAAATGGCAGACCCTGAAGTACTACCTGCTGATTGCCGGCTTGGTCTCAGCGCTTTTCGGCGGGTCGCTGATTGGGATCCTGGACCCCATTTCGCTGACCGTGCGCTCACTGGGAACGTCGGTGTTCCCGGCGATCAACTATGCGCTGGACGCCATGCTGGGCGCGCTGCACCGTTCGCCGATTGCGCCCGTGCGCAGCGTCGGCTACGTTGCCCAACTCGTCCTGAATGAAACCCTGCTCACCTTCCGGCAGCCGCACTATCGCCAGGCGTTTTTCCTGGGCGCGATTTTCATCGCCATCCTCGTGCTCAACCTGCGTATCACGCGCTTCTGGTGCCGGGCGGTGTGCCCCCTGGGCGCGCTGCTGGGGATCGTTTCGCGCTGGTCGATTCTGGGCCTGGAGAAGGACCCCGATCACTGCAACGATTGCAATCGCTGCCTGCTGGACTGCCAGGGCGGCGACGATCCGCTGCCCAAAGCGAAGTGGCGCAAAGCGGAATGCCACCTGTGCTTCAACTGCGTGGGCGAATGTCCTGTAGCGCCGGGCTTCAGCCCGGCATCGGCGCGTGCCGCCCCTTCGCTGCGCTCAGGGCAGGCTCTAAAGGGCGGCGATCCATCCAGCGCGGAAAGCGGAATCCGCTTCAAATTCTTCCCTGCAACGCCCACAACCATCGACACCCCCAGCTTGCAGCGCCGTCGCGCGCTGGCGGGAGTGGCGGCGGGGGCAGCGCTGTTGCCGGTTCTGCGCACGGGCCCGGGATTCGCGGCGGCAAGGGATCCGCGTCTCATTCGGCCGCCCGGGGCGCTGGATGAGAAGAACTTTCTCGAACGTTGTATTCGCTGCGGCGAGTGCATCAAGGTGTGCCCCAACAATGCCTTGCAGCCGGCGTTGCTGGAAGCGGGGCTGGAGGGTCTGTGGACGCCCGTGCTGGCGCCCCGCATCGGGTATTGCGAGCCCAGTTGCGTACTCTGTGGCGAGGTGTGCCCCACGGGCGCGATTTGGGAAATCACTCAAGCGGAGAAAGCCTGGTTGCCCGCCAGCGCCGCCAAGAACGCCAAACCCATCCGTCTGGGCACGGCTTTCTACGACCGCGGGCGCTGCCTGCCCTGGGCGATGGCGACGGAGTGCATCGTGTGCGAGGAGTGGTGCCCCACGTCTCCCAAGGCTATTTACCTGCGCCCCGTCGAGGTAACCGATGCCCTGGGGAACGTGAAACAAATTCGCCAGCCTTACGTGGACCCCAACCGCTGCGTGGGCTGCGGCGCCTGCGAATCCGCCTGCCCGGTCAAAGATCAGCCCGCCGTCTACGTCACCAGCATGGGCGAGAGCCGCTCCAAGACCAACCAGATTCTGTTGAGCCGCCAAACCGAAGGAGCCCCCAAGTGAAAATCTTTGCCCTCTCCATGATCCTTGCCCTTACCGGTATCCTGGCAGCATGCCGGTCCAAAGGGCCTTCGGCCACCCCCGACTTCTTTCCCGCCAGCGACGCGGTACCGGGCTGGGTGAAATCCAGCGCGACGCGCACCTTTGAAGCCAGCCGTTTGTACGAATACATCGACGGCGACGCGGACAAGTACGTGCAAGCGGGCGTGGTGAAGACGCTCACCAGCGATTACAAGTTCAACGGCAAAACCGACGTTGCCCTTGACGTCTACGTGATGGGGAATGCCGCGGGGGCGCAAAAAGTCTACAATGCCGAATCGGCGGAAGGAAGCCAGCCCATCACCATGGGTGACGCCGGCCGGTATGCCAAGGGTAGCTTGACGTTTCGCCAGGGACCGTACTTTGTCCGGATCGTGGCGTACGAAGATTCACCGGATGTGGCCAAGGGCCTGACCGAACTGGCGCATGCGGTCAGCACTCGTCTGAGCCCGGCGGGCACGGGAGCTTAATTTCCAAGAGGAGGCTTTATGGACAGCAAAAATCGCATTGGACGTCGGGAGTTCATCGCTACCTCCGCTGGAGCACTCGCAGCGGGACTGGGCAGTGCCTGCGGGCGCGTGCCCAGGAGCGAGATTGAAGAGGCCGCTGCCAAAGTGGGCCGCCTTCCCCAACGCGTATTGGACCGCTCCGGCCGCAAGGTCAGTGTGCTGATCGGCGCGGTGGACGACTGGGCTCCGGAAGTCGTGGAGGCCGCCATCTTGTGCGGGGTCAATTACTGGCACAAAAGCAATAAGTGGGACCGCGGCTCAGTTCCTCAGGCGATCCGGGAGAATCGCGAAGCCCATTACTGCGAGGTGTGCGTCGACCGCGTGCACGGCAATCACGAAACCGGAGTCATTGACGAGGAAGCCCACTACCAGTACGTCAAGCAAGCCATCGAGCGCTCCGGCCTGCCCTACTACGACGACATGCTATGTCCGCACTTCGGCTATCACAACACCGCAGAGCTAAAGGACAACCGGGGGGCCATTCGCGCTTACGAGCGCTTGAAGAAGGAAGGCTTGGTGCGTCACCTGTGCATCTCACAGCACAACTACAAAGGCAATGCCCGGGTGCCCGGGGGAGAGGATGCGACTGAGATCCTTCCCGCCGTCGTCGAAGAGGGCTTGTACGAGCACGCCCAGTTTTTCTTCTCCTTCGGCGACGGGGAAGAGATCAACAAGTTCGTCAGCTTCGCCAAGAGCAAAGGGTTTGGGACCACCGCCATGAAGACCACCCGCGGCGCCGCGCGCATGCAAGCCGACCCCGAATTCATGAAGCAATTCCCGGCAGGTACTACGCCGCATCATGCCCTGGCGCGCTGGCTGACCACCGCCACCGACCTCAGCAATGCCGTGATTCGGATCCACAGCCTCGATGAGTTCGTTGACACATACTCGGGCGCCGGTAAGCCGCTGCGAGCCGCTGAGGCTCGCGCCATCGAGATGATGACGGTTTACGCGAATCGTGAGGTCTGCCGCCTGTGCAACGATTGCATGAGCCATTGCGCCGAGGGCGTCGCCATCGCCGATATCCTGCGCTATGAGCGCTACGCCACCGATTACGGCGACCGTGAGCGCGCGCAGCGGCTTTATGCCCAACTCGACAAGCGCGGCGACGCCTGTCAGGTGTGCGGTTCCTGCCTGCCGCATTGCCCGCAGGGACTCAATATTCCTGTCAAGCTCGCCGACGCGCATCGCCTGCTCAGTTAATCCCCGGCGTCGATTCTGGATTGGCGATTCATGATGAGTGCGCCGGGCAAGATCTAAGACCCGCCCGAAGCGGGTGGCCCCCTGGGCGGGACCGGGTGAGGGGTTACTTGCACACCGGAGGCGGTGGTAACAAATCCGGGTTAGAAGCTTTGAAATGATCGCTGGAACAGCAAGGCATTTCACGCCATGGAGCAAAGTCGATGAAGGCGCAAAGAAAGGTACGGAGTTCTTCCTTGCGGGTCTTTACGCCTTGGCGTCTCCGATTTCTGGAGTCCGATGGACTCCATCGGAGTCCTGTAATCGGACTTGGCGCGAGATTGTTGTATCTTTCACCGCCCCTCACTTTGATCCTCGCACTCGCCGGCCTGTTGGCAAGTTGCCGTTCCCAGGCGCCTTTCGCTTCCGAGGACTTCTTTCCGGGCAGCGACTCGGTGCCGGGTTGGATGAAAGAAAGCGCGACGGGTACGTATGACGCCGGCACTTTATGGAAATACATCGACGGCGACGCGGATAAGTATGTGCAAGCGGGCGTGGTGAAGATGCTCACCAGCACCTACCGGTTCAGCCTCGTTAGCGATGCCTCCATCGATGTGTACGTGATGGGTAACGCTGCCGGCGCACGGAAAATCTACGATTCCGAATCGGCACAAGGAAGCCAGCCGCTCCCAATCGGGGATGCGGGGCGGTACGCCAAAGGACTCTTGACGTTTCGCCAAGGACCGTATTTTGTCCACCTCGTCGCCTATGAGGATTCGCCGGAAATGGCGAAGGCCCTAACCGCCTTGGCCCGCGCCGTCAGTGGCAAGTTGAGTACAACTCCCCGCCAATGATCGGTGCCATGCAATCTGGTTCAGGTTTCTATCTTCCGACGGAGGGGATCACCAAGGTGACGTCGCGGTCCAGGCGCATACCCACCAGCGAGCCCGCCGCGAGCGTAGCCTGTTTTCCCTTGGGGAGGAAGAGCGCGGTCATAATGCCCGCGGCTCCCAGGGCGATGGCGGTTCCCACGCCACCCGCGACTCCAATGGCGGCGGGAGCCACGACGAGCAGCGCCTGCTGTTTGCGATTGGGGCCCTTACCTTTCAGTTCCCCTTCCGGCCCGACGTTAGGGTCGCTGCCGCTTTCGCTGGAGAACACTTCGGTCAAGGAACCCAGGATCGCCACCTTTTGGCCGTTGGGAAGTTCCACGGTGTCAAAAACAATGGTGAGATAACCACCCTTGCCCTTGCGCGCCGCGGCCCGTGACTCTCCCACGTGGCCATCAATGCGCACGCCCTTGGAGAGCACGTCGCGGTCTTCCACGGCCACCGGGTCAATCAGCGTACACATGATCCGGTCGCCCCCCTTGGAGGTGCTGGAATTAATCGTGGTGTGCAACTGGAGCTTGAATTCCGTACCTTCGGGAACCGTGATCTCGTCGACGGCGGGATTATCCTGCGCAAAGAGGGGCGCCATCGTGCTGCCGATAAGAGAGCAGGAGATCAGTAATGCAAAGATTTTTGCCTTCATTCCTATTTCCCCCAAGCGTTGAGCGACCGGCCGGAACGGACGGTCAGAGCAGGATATATCATTTCATCATCAAAAGGCCGACGCAGTCAAAGACAAAATCACCATCGGGGCCGAAGGCCTGCCTTTTGTTCGATGCAGATTCCGTCCCAGGGTTTGGATGGGCTGCTGCCGAGGAATGAGAGTATCACACCGGGGGCGAAGGAGCCGCAAACAAACCTTGCCAGGCTGTCTGGGACGACTGGAACTCGCCCCCCTAACCCCAATGCTGTTCACTTAAGCTGGCTGGNNGGGGCGAGGGGAGAGGTAATTTGAATTTACTTCCCTCGCCCCCTTGGGGGAGAGGGTGGCCCGCAACCGGCGTTTTCATCAGCCGGGGCGGGACGGGTGAGGGGGTCGCCCTTGAATCAATTGCCACTTAATGCCCTGAAACCCGCTAAGTAATCAGTATTGCCCCTGACGCGCTGACCAGTCAGCGCATGAAAAAGCGGCGCCGAGTCGCCGCACTCCGAAATTCGGCTCCGTGCGCCCGCACAAGCTGTTCGCGGGGTGGGACGCGGAGACAATCAGGCAGGCTACACTACGGCGGGGCGAAAGCCCCACCCTTCCGGCATGTCCCCACCAGAAACTCTCACGGGAATGTGATTTACTCTCGGGCTTCCGCGTGGTGGCGAACGTCCACGCCTTGCACCAGGAAGAGAACATCCTCGGCGATGTTGGTGGCGT